>CAZYFI010000089.1:0-1826 GCA_964646985.1 uncultured Bacteroidales bacterium | reverse complement strand
GAGAGTTCATCCATCGTCCCGAGATATCCAAATGGGGTCAGCATAGAGACCATCCACAAGCCCATAAAGACAAGTGCTAAAATATACCCAACGAGTGATGACGCTATTGAAGTATTGTATTTGGGATGAAGTTTCGCAAATACTTTTGGTTTTGGTCCTTGACCGCGAGCGGCTAATGAATACATTCCGCGACTTCCCCCCATGGTTAATCCATTCAAAGTTCCAAGGCAAGAAATGATTAAGAAGATATTAAATAGAACTTGACCAAAGTGACCAAGTAGTCTTCCGATTGCTTCAATGGGAGCGTTGTTTTGTAAGTTAATAATATCATTGGTATCAGGAATGATCGATGACAGCCCTAAATAATACAGTAAATAAGCAGCAATTACGATTAATGTTCCAATCAACAATGCGATGGGAAGATTCTTTTTTGAATCTGCTAATTCGGCATTAATAGAAGTGGCAACGATCCATCCTTCATAAGCGAAGATGGTGGCAAGAAGCGCTGAACCAAAATCATTTTTGATGGCCCCGCCTGTACCAATTGCTTGAAAAGCAATGGCGGTGTTGCCATTAGCCAGTCCAATAATAGTCCCAATGATGGCAATGATTACAATCGGGACCATCTTGATAAAGGTTGTTGAAACTTGAAAATAACCGGCTAATTTCGGTGCTAATGTGTTTAAAACAAAACTCCCTGTAATCACTGCTGCCACGACAATCCAGAAGATGGGGCTTACAACAATGAGGGCGCTTTTTCCAATTAATCCAAAGAAATAGTTGACTGATAAGAATGCAAGAATAGAAACTAAAATTGGGTAATAAATCGTGGTAAAATACCAACCAGTAAAATAAGCCGTTTTCTTAGTAGTTGCTGCTTCAACATAATCAACAACTCCATTGACTTTTTCAATTTTAGTTGCCAATTGAGCAAAGCAATAAGCGCTAATAACCATGATCAATCCACCAATAAGCCACGCAAATAAAGCCAAGCTTAATTTACCGTCGGTGTTAGAAAGAACTCGATGTGCCTTAAAAAACACACCGCTTCCAATGACGATCCCTACGACCATTGTGATTCCAGTTAATAACCCGTACTTCTTTTTCAAACCTATCATAAACTTCACCTCGTAAATTTATGTTTAATTATATACGCATTATAGGTGGTTTACAATGTTTTTTTTAATAAAACGTTTACATTTAAAAAAACCAGCCTAAGCTGGTTCGTCGTCTTCGTCTATTGAGACATCATATCGTTCTAAGAAATGGATGGTTTGGTTGCGGTCTTTCCACTGAATGCAACAATTGGTATTTACGTTTTCACTACTCTTAAAAATGTTGGTAGGAATCGTTTTAGAAATCGTTTTTAGGTCTTGAATTAATTGTTTGATTTCACGTCGTTTCGAAGGCATTTCATTAGAAGCAATGGGACACCCACATCGCATCGGAGTAATCCCGATGTGGTCTGTGTAAAGAAGAATATCTTTTTCTTCAACAAATACCAAAGGGCGAATGAGTTCCATGCCCGGATGATTCTGGGATCTGAGTTTTGGCATCATTGTTTTATAACATCCAGCATACAATAAATTAAGCATCGTCGTTTCAATAACATCATCAAAATGATGAGCCAGTGCAATCTTGTTGCACCCTTCATCTTTTGCGAATTGATATAAAAACCCTCGCCTCATCCGTGCACACATATAACATGGTTTTAAAGGATCCATTTGGTTGGCAGCCATAAAGACATTTGATGACTTAATTTGAATTGGAATTCCCAATGCTTCACAGTTTGTTTCTAACAGCGCGCGATTTTCTTTTGTGAATCC
>CAZYFI010000088.1:0-2420 GCA_964646985.1 uncultured Bacteroidales bacterium | reverse complement strand
TGACCGCGAGTTGTACGATGATGTGGGTAAATCCCCCCGCCACACTAACACCCATCATTGAAAACAAATTCTTCGTATATCGTACCATCACCATCATGATGGCATAACTTACGAGTGTTGCGGTTCCCCCAATGATGAAGGAAGTTAATTGCCCAAAAATGAGATTGGCAATGAGTGATTTTAAGAGAACGAGAATGAGACTTTCTTTCCATGTAAAATTGTAAACAGCAAATAGAACCACAATATTGGCAAGGCCAATTTTTGCTTGTGGGAGAGTTGGAAAAGCAACCATGGTAATAAAACGGTCAACAATTGATAAGATGACCGCTGTTGCAACAAGGATGGCAATAAAGATGATTTTTTTGGTTTTTTTCATGGTTCTTCTCCTAGATGCTTCTCTTATTATAGCATAAGAAGAATAATATTTCAACGCCTTTTAACTTGGCAAAATCATCCTTATTTGTTATAATAAAAGGGAGGTGATATCTATGTGTATTTTTTGTAAAATTATTGATGGGACAATTCCTTGTTATAAAGTTTATGAGGATGCTGACTTTATCGCTTTTCTCGATATTTCCCAAGCGACTATTGGACATACTCTACTTGTTCCAAAAGTGCATGTTGAGAATGTGTTTTGCCTCCCATCCACACTTCAAGAAAAAATGGGCGTTGTTCTTGTTAAGATAGCAAATCAACTAAAGAAAGCGTTGAATGTGAGTCATTTAAATGTTTTAAATAACAATGGGGAAATGGCTGGCCAAACAGTTCCTCACTTCCACATTCATCTTATTCCGCGTTATCCTGATGATGATCTTACCATTGGCTTCAAACCTCATCCAACAACTCCTGAATCATTTATCGAATTGCAACAAAAAATTCTATCGAAATGATAGAATTTTTTTATTGCTATAAAATGAACGTGTAAAGAAGCCAAAATAAACTGAGTCCGATTCCAGAAATTGCAAGAAACAAATACCAAGGATAATGGGGAATGGTGTATTTTTTGTATCGAGAAAAATAGAAATATAGACTCACAATTCCACTAATCAAAGCGAGGACCATGACCAAATAGTGAACCAAAATAAACGATAAAACAATACTACCAATTGCACATAATTTGATTATATTATGTTCGTTGCGAGAAAGGATGGGGAGAGGTTTCTCTGGGATTATTGTTGTGACGGGGGCTCCACATGCTTGACAAAAATGAGATCCCTCTTTTAGTGGTTGTCCACAATTCTTACAAAACATGTTATTCTCCTTCGTAGCTCTTGATGATTTTTTTGTAGACCTCAATTCCGTAGGTCAAACTTTTTTTCATAATGTGTTCATTCCCATTTGCAGCATCCTGTAAAGCTTCGTAAGGATAATACAGCGGTGAAAACCGAATCACACAATCAGAGACGCGATTAAGATATCGCTGATCTGATATTTTTGTGATAATGTAAGGGGCGACATATAGCTCCTTATAGGTTTCCTCGACTGCTTTTTGAACATCTTTATAACCTTCCATCTTCTCTGATGTTTGTTTGGAAGATTCTTTAATACTAATGATTTCATAATCAATATCATATTTCTCAACAAATGGACTTAGAGTTCGCACCACTTCCGACGTATTGTCATGCGTTGCTAATTGGAAAACAACATCGACATAATATTGGTTTTCATTTTCCTGAATGGATGATGTTTTAAAGGTGGTTTTTAAGAGTTTTGAGAATTCAGTTTGATCGGCGTTGATAATTTTTTTCACAAAGCCGCGAAACAACCAAATGTTTGAAAATAAGAAGCGATTGTGAAAAGGCATGTCTTTCGCAAAGTGGGATAGAATGCGTTGTGCATTGTGATCAACTTGTGATTTAAAGATGGGGGCATTATCAATTTCCATGGTAAATGCTTCGAGTTTTTCTTTGCTTTTTTGGGTTTTTTGTACTTTATAACGAATCCCCACCTCACCTGTGACACCAACACCTAATAGCGCAAAATGGCTTTGAAGTTCGAGGAAGGTTGGATCAATGATGCCAATTCCTTCTTCGATGACAAGATTAAAAAATTGCCCTTGTTTCAAAAACTTATTCACAATGGCTTCGTTTCCATTTTTAGTTGTTTCATCATCCACTGTTACAATAATCGTAATGTTGGTTTTCAAATTAGGTTGATCTGCTAACATTTCTTCGACGGCTCTTAAGGTCGCGTACAGTAAAGCTTTTGAATCAAAGGCTCCTGGTCCATAAACTTCATGATGATCCATGTATTTTTCTTTATTCCCAAAGGAGGTATCCATATGGGTAACGAACAGAATTTTTTTAGATTTTTTCTCTGTCTGATATGTAAAAATCACATTGTTGTTGACGCGCTCCCGTTTCATATATTGATGAATAAGGGGGAACATCACTTTCATTTTTTCGCGAAAAGTATGATAG
>CAZYFI010000087.1:0-4124 GCA_964646985.1 uncultured Bacteroidales bacterium | reverse complement strand
ATATAATTTATTTTCCCCTAAAAGCGCTAGAAATCAAGTAATCACATTCCGATTAAAGAATCCGTAAATTTGTTTTACAGCAGTATATGTTATGAACGATTTGCTATCAATTTGCTTAGCAAGATTTTTATATTCTTCCGCTTCATAACTTGAAACAACGGTTTGAAAAACCCATTTTTCTTGGTTTGAAAATCCTCCTACAGCAGGGAATATTGTTACCCCATGATTAAATCTACTAATTAAAGACATTCTCATGGCTTCTTTTTCTGTTGTAACAATGTCAACACGCAAATACTTATAAACAGTGTGAATTCGATCTAAAACCAGTATTGTAATAATAAGGCGAATGATGGTATAAGAAGCGATTTCAATGCTTCCAATAAATCCAGCCAATACAATGATTCCCAAATCAACAAACAAAGAGAATTTTGTGAAAGGAATATTCTTTTTGAAAGATACAAATTGGCTAATGATGTCCATTCCCCCTGTAGAAGCTCCAGCACGAAGTGATATTCCTGATCCTACCCCACAAAGCAAACCACCTAAAATAGATAATGTAATCAGTCCCCCTGATTTTGGAGTTTGATTAGGATATTGGATGATTGTTAAAAAGGGGTTAAAGCCTTTGCTGGCAAAATATTCAAGAATGGCGATGGTTATAATTTGTAACAAAACTGAACTTAAACTCAAAATTGCAAATCTCTTGCTCACTCCCTTCCAACCGATAATAAAAAGAGGAATATTAAAGATTGCAATAAAAATCGACTTACTTAAGTTGATGTTTATCTTTGCCAAAGCAACAGTAACAAGTTGTGATACACCTGTTACTCCTCCGGCATAAAACTCACCAAGATCAAGCAACCAAACGATGCTCATACAATAGATTATGGTTCCAACAACCATTCCAGCAATAACAGATACATTACGTTTTTTAAAGAATGCAAACATCGTCCTTACTACCTTCTAATTCTCCTTTGATTTTCTTATTATATTCGCCAAAAGGAAAACGAATTTGAAACAAAATGGTACCAATAATACAAATTAAGATGCTCGCAAGAATAATGGAATCACCAAACTCTCTTGGGAAAATCCCAAAACTTTCACCAACATGACCTGCAGCAATGGAAACAACAATCGTACAAGAGAGTAAAACCATAGATGGAACGACAGTGGTTATCTTATAACATTTCAGCAAATATAATACTGGTAATTTTACAAGCATCATGGTAATAAAGATATACAAAACGACCAATAGCCATTCAGGATGAGCAAAAAACTCAAATATATCAATTCTTGTTCCAACAAGAATGAAAAACATCGGTGCAAAAACACCATAAATGATTCTAGTTAAACTATCAATGATTTTTGTAGAAAACCCAGAATATCTGACAAATATTCCTGTTACAAATGCACCGAGAATATATTCTCCACCTGATAAATCACTCAAGAAAACCATTGCTAAGAGCATGACAAAAACAATGCGTGTTGGCAAATGATCGATTCCTTCAGTAAATTTATCAAAAAACTTTCCAATTTTAAATTTCTTTAACAATCTAAATGCAATTAACACAACACCAACCAGTAATAAAATAATTGCATATTGGCGATCAACACGCATAGCAATCATTAAAATCGTTAAAAAAATAATCGACAAAGCCTCTGAAAAATTGGCAATTGCAGAAATTAATTTACCAATGACCGTGTGAGAGAGTCCGCCATCATGGATAATTGGAACAATCATCCCTGCAAAAGAAGATGCAAAGATTAAACCAAGTAAAATAACTCCAACAACTTTATTCGTAAGATGATTTAAGTAGAAAACAGCAGATACCATGCTAACAGCGTAGATTAAAATCAAAATTAAAATTGTGGTTTTAATTAAGCTGATGTGACGCAATTTTCCTGTTTCAAAATCACCTTTTAATTCAAAATCTACATCATAACCACTTAAAAACATAATCATGACAAGGCCAAGAGTATAAAGGCCATCAACAAAAGATGTCATGTTGATATCTACCATATAGCGATTAAACCAATGCGAAATCATCACACCAATCAAGATCTCGATGGCAAATGCTGGTAAAAATTTGAGTTTGAATACAGAAATGAGCAAACTAAACAAAGACGCCAGGCCAAGCAAAATAATAATAGGGATAAAGAACTGCGTTGAAAAAGTTGTATTTAATATCATAGTTAGCTCACCTTTGAAAACGAATCATGATTATGAACTTCTACTACTTCAAATGGCTTATTGTCCTGACTTGCAGCCAAAAGCATACCTTCTGACATCATTCCTCTTAATTTCACTGGTTTTAAATTAGCCACGACGACGATTTTCTTTCCAATCAAAGTTTGTGGGTCATAATCTTGAGCAATACCGGAAACAATCTGACGAATTTGATTTTCTACTTTTACTTGTAAAACCAACAATTTATCTGATCCTTCAAGTTTTCTCGCTTCAACCACTTCTCCAACACGTAAGTCCACTTTACTGAAGTCATCAATGGTAATTTCAGGCTTAATAGGGGTTGTTTTCTTAGTCGGGGTTTGTTTTGATGCATGAAATTTCAATTCTTCTTCTAAATCTAAACGCTTAAAAAGCACCTTTGCTTGTTTTACCACATGAAAGTCTTTGGTCAAACCAAATTCTAAACTACTTAAATCTTGCATTGGCAATCCCAATTCTTCATAAATTATTTCTGAAGTAGAAGGAATAACCGGATATAACATGAGGGCTATTACCCGAATACTCTCTAATAAATGATACAAAACAGAGTTTAATTCATCTTTCTTATTTTCATCTTTCGCAAGATTCCATGGTAAGGTTTCGTCTATTAGTTTGTTTGTTCGATTGATGAGATTCCAAACTTCATTAAGTCCACTTTGAAAACGAAAGTTTAAAAAAGATTGGTTATATTTTACAAAAACATCATCAGCTAAAGAACGCAATTCTTTTTCTACCACCAATAAACTTTTACTCGGTTTTATTACAGTACCGCTAAAATACTTATTGGCCATCGCAATCGATCTGCTTACCAAATTGCCTAAGTCATTTGCTAAATCAACATTATATTTTTCGATAAACCGATCATAGGAAAATACCATATCATTTCCTAATTGCATCTCTTTTGTCATAAACAAACGAAAAGCATCAAGTCCATACCGGTCAACGATTTCTCGCGGATAAATAAAGTTCCCACTAGATTTAGACATTTTTCCTTCTTTCATGAGTACCCACCCATGAACAATCAGCTTAAATCGAATTGGAACTTGTAAAGCCATTAATAAAATTGGCCAATAAATAGCATGAAACCGCAAAATATCTTTTCCAACAACGTGGACAACTTCATCTCCATTTAACCAATATTTTCGATAATTGGTATCATCACTCGAAAGAAAGCCGAGAGCGGATAAATAATTGCTCAAAGCATCAATCCACACATATACAACATGCTTTGGATCACTTACAACAGGAATCCCCCATTGAAAAGAAGTTCGGCTCACACAAAGATCTTCAAGACCACGTTCTACAAAAGAGACCACTTCATTTTTTCTTGTCAGTGGTTGAATAAATTCAGGGTTGTTTTCAATAAAATCTAATAATTGTTGTTGATATTTAGATAATCGCAAAAAATAGCCTTGTTCTTGAACAACTCTAGTTGGTTTTCCACAATCAGGGCAAATATTTGCTTCTTTCATTTGTGTTTTTGTAAAAAATGCTTCACAAGAAACACAATAATCACCTTCATAATTCCCTAAATAAATATCATCGGATGCCAGTAAACGTTCAAATATTTTTTGAACGACTTCCACATGACGAGTTTGAGTGGTCCGAATAAAGTCATCATATGAAATATTTAAATATTCCCAAATTTGTTTTGTTTCATCGGCAACTTTATCAACCAGCTCTTGTGGTTCTAGGTTCTGTTTTTGTGCTGCTTCCGCGATTTTTTGACCATGTTCATCCATCCCTGTCAAATATCTCGTATCATGACCTAATAAACGGTGAAACCTAGCAAACGCATCACAAACAATCGTAGTATAAGAATTTCCTATGTGAACATTCCCACTCGCATAATAAATCGGTGTTGTAATATAACAAGTTTTTTTCATAATCTACCTCA
>CAZYFI010000086.1:0-4310 GCA_964646985.1 uncultured Bacteroidales bacterium | reverse complement strand
TAGATGAAAAACAGCAAAAAAAGATAGCAAATGGGATTCCTTTTGATATAGAAGAATTAAGAGTCAATCATAGTGTTATCGTTTTTAAGGCAAATGATGAACTAAAAGCAGTGTATGAGCTAGACAATGGAAAGTATCGAGCAAAACGTGTATGGAACTAATTTATTTTGATTATCATGAACAATATGCTGCAGGAAGCTTGGTGCTTGCGATTGGTGAGTTTGATGGCATGCATCTTGCCCATAAGCAATTAATTACAAGAACAATTGAAATTTCCAAAGATATGAATGTAAAAAGTGCTGTTTTAACTTTTGATCCTCATCCAGATTTTATCTTGAGAAGAAAAGATTATTCTGGTTATTTGACTCCTTTAAGTGAAAAAATAAAAATATTGCAGGATTTGGGAATCGACATCTTAATTATTGTCCCGTTCACAAAACCTTTGAGTCAACTCAAACATGTTGCTTTTGAAAAGCAAATCTTACAAAAATTTTCCATATTGCATTTGGTTGTTGGTTTTGATTTTCGCTATGGACACAAGGGTAAAGGCAATGTTGAAACGTTATCGCATTTATTTCCGATAACGATTATTCCAAAAATGGAAATTAGCAAGCAAAAAATTGGCTCAAACTTAATTCGAGATTATTTACAATCAGGTGAGTTGAAAAAAGCCAACGAAATGCTGGGTCGCTATTTTAATATTCAAGGCAAAGTAGAAGTTGGAAATCAAGTAGGGCAAAGAATTGGTATAAGAACAGCAAATATAACCTTAAAAGAAGAATATCAGTTGTTAAAAAAAGGTGTTTATGCTGTCTTTGTTTATTTGAACAACATTCGTTATTTTGGTGTATGTAATATCGGAAATAATCCGACACTAAATTATGTGAAAAAAACACGTCTTGAAGTTCACATTTTAGATTTTGATGCCATAATTTATAATCAAATTATTTCTGTTGATTTTGTTGCGTTTTTACGCGAAGAAGTCAAATTTGCTTCTGCAAATGAATTAATCACGCAAATAAATGATGATATCAAGCAAACAAAAGAATTGTTAGGAGAAATTCCATGTTGATTGCGATTATAGCAGCAATGCAAGAGGAAATTGTTTTTTTACTTCATAAAACAAAAGACTTACATAAAAACACTTTCTTTCCCTATGATTTTTATGAAGGGAAAATTGGAAAGCATCAAGTTGTCATTGTAAAAGGTGGGGTTGGAAAAACCGCTTCGGGAATGTTAATCAGTTCATTGGTCAATAAATACCCAGATGTATCATTGATTGTGAATGTTGGCGTTGCAGGTGGTGTAAGGGGAAAGGTCAACGTAGGAGATATTGTCGTGAATGAAAGCACAGCCTATGGCGATGTAGATATTACTACTGCAGGAGATTACGCTTACGGTCAAATGAGTGGGTGTCCAAGATTGTTTGCAGGGGATGAATTCATTATCCAAACGGTTAAAAGTCACATGATGCTTCCTTGTAAAATAGGTTGTACCATAACAACAGATAAATTTATGACCAACGCTGAAGAAATAGAACGCTTAATCTTACGTTATTTTTCTGATATTGAAGTTCTTTGTTTTGAAATGGAGAGTGCCGCTTTTGCTCAAAGTTGTTTTGTTTATAACAAAGCATTTATATCGATTCGGGCGATTAGCGACGTGATTGGAGAAAATCTGGAATCAGAATTTGCTAAAAATTTAGATGAAGCTTGTATGAAAAGTAATTTGTTCATTCATTCTTTGCTGGAAATTATATAAACGTTTTTGTTTACATTTTATAATGTTTGTGTTATAATAACATAGTCCTAAACCTTTGATTTACGATTCCTCAACGTAATTCTCAGCAATAGGCATAAAGAAAAATAAGGAGGGTTTAGAAATGTCATGTGTTTCTAAAGATGAAAAAGCGCAATTAGTCGCAAAGTTTGGTAAATCTGAAAACAATTCTGGTTCAGTTGAAGTGCAAATAGCAATTTTGACTGCTGAAATCAATCGTTTGAATCAGCATTTGCAAACTCATAGCCACGACTATCATTCGGGCCGCGGTCTTTTAAAAAAAGTTGGACATCGTCGTAATTTATTACATTACTTGCGAAAGAAAGACTTAACTAGCTACCGTTCATTAATTTCTGAATTGAATTTGCGAAAATAAGGGTATTTAAAATACCCTTTTTAAAAATAAAAAGGAGTTTTATAATATAAATGAGTGAAAAAAAAGTATTTACGTATGTACAAGGTAATCGAAAATTTGTTGTCGAAGTAGGTGAACTTGCAAAGCAAGCAAATGGTTCTGCACTTGTTCGTTTCGATGATACTGCAGTGCTATCAGCTGCAGTTTTTAGCACCAAAGTTTCAACTGGTGATTTTTTTCCATTAACAGTTTTGTATCAAGAAAAATTGTATGCTGGTGGAAAAATACCAGGTGGTTTTTTGAAACGGGAAGGTCGTCCATCAGAATTTGAAACTTTGACATCAAGATTGATTGATCGTCCAATTCGACCATTATTTGCTGATGGTTTTAGAAATGAAGTACAAGTAATTAATACTGTATTGAGTTCTAATGCCGACAATTCTAGCCAAATGGCAGCCATGTTAGGTTCTTCCATTGCTTTAACGATTTCTGATATTCCTTTTAATGGCCCAATAGCTGGTGTCATTGTTGGTCGTGTGAAAGGCCAATTTGTTTTGAATCCAACAGCAGCAGAATTAGAAGAATCTGATTTAAATTTAATTGTTGCTGGAACAGAAGTAGCGATTAATATGGTTGAATCAAGTGCAAAGGAAATATCTGAGTCAGATATGCTTGAGGCCTTGATGTTTGGTCATGATGAAATCAAACGCCTGATTGCTTTCCAAAAAGAAATTGTCGCGCAAGTAAGCAAGAAAAAAATAGTAGTTGAGTTACACCAAGTTCCGGAAGACATTGATCAAGCTGTACGTAAAATGGCAGAAGCAGATTTGTTGACAGCCGTTGTTATCAAAGAAAAACTTGCAAGGTATGCCAAAATTGATGAAATAAATGAAAAAGTTGTAGATTATTTTACACAACAATATAAAGGTGACGATGAAGCAGAATTAAAAATTAATTTTGTAAAAGAAACACTAGAATTAATTGTTGCAAATGAAGTTAGAAGATTAATTACAGAAGAAAAAATTCGTCCAGATGGAAGAAAAGTAGATGAAATCAGACCACTTTCTTCATCGATTGATTTGTTAGAAAGACCTCATGGCTCAGCTTTATTTACACGTGGACAAACCCAAGCATTAAGTGTAGTTACGCTAGGAGCATTGGGAGAATTCCAAATTATTGATGGCTTGGGTGTTGAAGAAGGAAAACGCTTCATGCTTCATTATAACTTCCCACAATATAGTGTTGGTGAAGTTGGCCGTTATGGTTCTCCTGGCCGTCGTGAAGTCGGTCATGGAGCTTTGGGAGAAAGAGCTTTACTTCAAGTAATTCCAAGTGAATTAGATTTTCCTTATACCATTCGTGTTGTTAGTGAGATTTTAGAATCAAATGGGTCTTCATCACAGGCTTCAATCTGTGCAGGTACGCTTGCGCTAATGGCTGCTGGTGTGCCTTTAAAAGCACCAGTTGCTGGGATTGCCATGGGATTAATTACCAAAGATGACAAATATACCATTCTTACTGATATCCAAGGTATGGAAGATCATTTCGGAGATATGGATTTTAAAGTTGCTGGTACCAAAAATGGAATTACTGCTTTGCAAATGGATATTAAAATAGCTGGTATTACTAGACAAATTCTTGAAGAAGCCTTAACTCAAGCAAAGAATGGAAGACTACAAATTTTGTCTCATATGATGACAACTATTTCTGAACCAAGAAAAGAAGTAAGCAAATATGCTCCAAAAGTCCTAATCATGCAAATCGATCCTGATAAAATTCGTGATGTGATTGGATCTGGCGGTAAAATCATTACAGAAATTATTCAACAATGCAATAATGTGAAAATTGACATTGAACAAACTGGTCGCGTTTCCATCATGCATCAAGATAAAGAATGGGTTGATAAAGCAGCAAAGACAATTTCTGACATTGTTAGAGTAGCAGAAGTTGGCACATATTATACAGGTAAAGTAACGAGAATTGAAAAATTTGGTGCTTTCGTTGAGTTGTGGCAAGGCTGTGAGGGATTACTACATATTTCAAAAATTTCTGCAGAAAAAATTGCGAAAGTAGAAGATGTATTGGCTCTTGGCGATGAAATTCTTGTAAAAGTTACAGAGATTGATGAAAAAGGTCGCGTAAATCTTGCCAGAAAAGAAGCTCTTGAAGGAAGAAG
>CAZYFI010000085.1:0-4432 GCA_964646985.1 uncultured Bacteroidales bacterium | reverse complement strand
AGCTGTTTGGGCAGGTACAGAAGCCATGGTTAATAATGACGGAAGAAAGACCAATGAAGAGGTATTTTGGGAAGTCTTTGAAAACAAGACAAATATTAAAAGATCTAGCATAGAAAATGAATTTATCCATTTTTATAACAATCAATTTGATTTTGTAAAAGACAGTACGAACCCTAATGATGCATATGTTACTATGATTAATCAATTAAAAGACAAAGGGTATCAACTTGTTTTAGCAACAAACCCTATATTTCCTGAAATTGCCACTAAGAAAAGAATGGCTTGGGCAAACTTAGAAACCTCTTTATTTTCTTTGATTACTACATATGAAAACTCATTTTATGCAAAACCCAACCCCAATTATTATTCTTCTATTTGCCAAGAACTAAGTTTAACTTTCGAAGAATGCTTGATGGTTGGAAACGACGTCAATGAAGATATGATTGTGAAAGAAATGGGTATGCAAGTCTTCTTGTTAACAGATTGTTTAAACAATAAAAATAATATAGACATTTCTCAATTTCCCAATGGAAATTTAACCATTTTACAAGACTATCTGGAAAAATTACCAAATATTCGAAACAAAGAAAGCAAGTGAGGGCAAATATGAAAATTATGAATAAAATATTTTTATTATTTCTATTATTTTTCACATTGAGTGGAGTCCATGTTGTTGCTGCTTTTGACACAGAAGCGACTGCAACGGGAGATGCAACATACCAAATTACCGAAAGAAAAGTTATTAATAATCTTGGTTATGGTGTAAAGCAGTTCACTGATCTTGCACAAACAACAAGAAGTGGAATTGCTTATAATCAACAAGTTAATATTATGGAAATTCCTGCTTCTTCCCCTGCTAAGATTATTAGTTTTGCAAATTTAAAGTATCATAGGTGGACTTTAACAAATGTAACTAATTTAGCATTGCAATTTGAAGAAGAAAACCCCGAATGGCGTGTTCTAGGTGCTATCAACGCTGATTTCTTTGATATCAATGCAACTTTAAATGGGTTACCATATCAAACTCACAACCCTGTTGTCACCAATGGTGAGTTTTATAAAACTTCAAGTAGAAGTGGTGTACTAGGATTTGCAAATGATCACAGTACCAATGGCTTGATAGGTGGTAAAACAAATTATCGCTCTGCAAAAATGAATTTAGATATTTATGATGAGTCGGGTGAAATTGTAAAAACATTTACCATCGACAAATTAAACACCGCTCCACTAGAAAATGAAACTGCGATATATTTTGGAATTTATAATGCCACAACCCATATTTATGAGCCAAAAGTCATTGATCAAGGTAATTTTGAAACATTTGTCATCGAACAAGCAGATTTGGCTCTGCCCAATAATCCCACAGATTTTTATGGGAAAGGAACCGTTTCATCAAAGGTCACTACTACATTACAAAAAGGGCAATTTGCGATTTGTACTAACAATGCAACAGTAACCAATGAATTAGCAATTGGTAAAACGATAAGAACCCAATTCACATTTATCAATAATTTTTCTCGGGTTGATTCTTGTACTGGATATCAAGGGTACTTTTTAAAATCTGGCGAATATTTTAAAGATACGCCTACAGTTTTGGCTGCACGTCATCCAAGGACCACAGTAGGAATTCGTGCTGATGGTACCATCGTTATGGCAACCATTGATGGACGTCAGGCAGTCAAAGGTATGGAAGGCATGTATGATAATGAAATGGCAGCTACTATGAAAAGGTATGGTTGTCAAGAAGCTTTTAATTTAGATGGCGGTGGTTCAACAACAATGATTATTCGCAAAGAAGGGGAATTTGTTGTTATGAATTCTCCATCAGATGGATCTCTTAGAAGTGATGGCAACTGTTTGCTCGTTGCTGTTAGAATGCCAATTATCAATGTTGATGTTGAAAGAACGCAAAATGCATTATCATTTGATGCTTCGGTTGTTGCAACAAATGGGCATGACATTCAAACATTGTTTTTAACGGTGAATAAGCAAAAATATGAAGTCAAAGATTCCAAAATTATATTTGATAATTTAAAAGCAAATACCGAATATTTTTATCAGTTTTCTTATTTGGATTCTTTGGGAACTGAGTATGCTTTGCTTAACGATGGAGTTAAACAAACGTTAAAAAGAGTACCTGATTTTCTTGAACTTCAGATTGTAGAAGGACCGTCGCTTTATGAATTAACTTTGCTATATGAGGATTTGGATAGTTCTAATGCTTTCAATGAAGCGAAGTTAACGATAAACGGCAGATTGTATACTATTCGAAAAGGCGAGCTGATCATTAAGCAAAGCGATGTTGGAACTAACCTTACAGAATTTATCCTTGAATTTAGTTATGATTTAAACGATGGTGTTGTTGTCACAAAAACACTAGATATAAACTTTCGTTTGGTTTCTTCAGATACGTTTGTGTTGTTAGAAGAGTTATTTGCAAACTATCATGAAGTAATCACAAATCTTTATCATTAAAATGCAAAGGGGTTCATGAATTCACATGAAACCCTTTTTATTATTTAATTAATTGTTGAAAAAAAACTGATTCTTTGGTATAATATGAATCAATCTTTTTTAATTTTGGAGGAAGATAATTATGAGTAAAAAGTTAATTGGAGCTTGTTTGTTTGGACAATCAGGTGGCCCAACATCAGTGATAAATGCAAGTGCATCAGGTGTCTTCTTAGAAGCACTCAAACATGACGAAATCACCGAAATTTATGGAGCAGAACACGGTGTTCGGGGAATTTTAGACGAGAAGTTGTTTGATATTCGTCAAGAAGATGTTCATGAACTTGAATTGTTGAAGAATACTCCTTCATCTGCTTTGGGATCAGTTCGTCACAAGTTAAAACCTTTAAATGTTGATGATACGGAATACAAACGCATTTTAGAAGTGTTTCAAAAGTACAACATTAGGTATTTCTTTTACAATGGTGGAAATGATTCTATGGATACTTGCAATAAAATTAGCAAGTATTTGCAAAGCCAAAATTATGAATGTAGAATCATTGGCGTTCCCAAAACAATTGACAATGACTTGTTTGGAACAGATCATTGTCCTGGCTTTGGCAGTGCCGCCAAATATGTAGCTACTTCATTAATGGAACTTTATTTGGATACCCATGTTTACGATACTGGAATTGTTTTGATTGTTGAAGTGATGGGAAGAAATGCTGGATGGTTAACAGCAGCATCAACGCTTGGAGCTCCACAAGGGTTTGGACCAGATTTGATTTATTTACCAGAAGTTCCCTTTGATGTCGATAACTTTATCGATGATGTAAAACGAGTGGCAGAAAGAAAGCACAACAAAGTAATTGCTGTTATTTCTGAGGGAATTAAAGATCAATCAGGAAAATATATTTCTGAATACTTAGTTAGTTTAAAGAAAGATTCTTTTGGCCATGCGCAACTTGGTGGAACTGCAACTGTTTTATCCGGAATTGTTGCAGATAAATTCAAAATTAAAGTTCGCCCGATTGAATACAGTTTGTTGCAAAGATGCAGCGCTCATATTGCTTCAAAAACAGATATTGAAGAAGCATTCGGTGTTGGAGCTTTTGCTGTCAAGCAAGCAGTTGCTGGTGAAACGGATAAAATGGCAGCTATCATTCGTGATCCAAATGTAAAATCTTACAAAGTTTCTTATCAATTAGTTGATGTTGCAGGTAGTGCTAATCTAGAAAAACATGTTCCTCTAGAATGGATTAAGCCAGATCGCTCAGGTATGACGCAAGAATTTTATGATTATGTCTTGCCATTAATCCAAGGAGAAGCAAATCAACCAAAAGAAAATAGCCTTCCTCGTTTTGCTCATTTGAAGAAAATATACGCAAAAAAATAAGCTTCTCAGCTTATAAAAATAATAATGATTTATCTTTACAATTTGTTCGGTTTATGTTATAATACCTACGAAATGTAATTCTTTATCTTATATCCTTCTGATAGAAAATAAAAAATGAAATTTCAAAACTAACAGGAGGAAAATAATGCCAGACAAAGTCATCGTTTGCAAGGATTGCAAAGCCGAATTTGTTTTTACAGAAGGCGAACAAGCTTTCTATAAAGAAAAAGGTTTAACAAGCGAACCGTTACGTTGCCCTAAGTGCCGTAAAGCGCGCAAAGCTCAACAAAGACAAGAAAGATAATCTTTCAAAAAATATGGATTTCATCCATATTTTTTTATTTATCTAGCAAAGTTGTTAGGATGTATTGAGATAAGGGTTCTTTTGTGTTATAATTTTTGCAGAATGGAGAAGAAAAAATGACAAGAAGTATGAAAGTTTACCATGTTCGGAAACTGTTTTCCGTGTTTTTTTTATGTTGCTTTATTTTTTTATTTACGTCTATTTCTGTAAGTGCCTCAACCATTACCTATAGTGACAATCTACTGGCTGGCTACTATGTTAATTCAACAGTCTCTACACGC
>CAZYFI010000084.1:0-4891 GCA_964646985.1 uncultured Bacteroidales bacterium | reverse complement strand
CTAATATTTTTTCCTTTGCTATCAATACAAATCCAAAAATATTGGCACTATCGTGTGATAGTTTTAAGGTAAGAAATGATAAATCATTGATTTGATACCGTTTGTTTGCTTCAATAAAATGAATCTTGTGTTCTTTCATCAAACGTTTTTTGCTATCTTCATCGAGTTTTTGAAAAGACAATTCACTAATGTATAAACTTGCATGACTTTTATTAATAAAAGTTGCTAAGAATTTAATGTGGTCGCCATGTTCGTGTGTCACCAACACCGCATCAATGTTTGATAAATCAATGGATTTATCTATTAATCGTTTTTGTGCTTCGAGATGAGAAATCCCTGCATCAATCACAATTTTGGTGTTTTCTGAAGCAACATAGGTCATGTTACCTTTCGATCCACTGGCAATCGTACAAAACTTCATATTAATCCTCATTTAACTCTTAACTATTATACACAAAATTTGCCTTTTTTTCAAGAACTATTTAAAAAGACCTTGGGTTTCCCCAAGGTCTTGATTGTTGTTACTCACCGGTGGTGAAATAATCTAAGTTATCATAGCTAGAAGCAATTTCTAAGTCTAGATATTTATTAAATTCAACACTTGTGTAATTCCCCATCTTGAAGGTAATGGTTAGGTTTTTCATTTGTGAGAATAATTTAATATTTGGATAATATGAACCGGTAATTTCTGTTTTCACTGGAGTAAAGAATGTCGTAATCGCGGTTTTCATTTCTGTTGTAAATACAACATCCGTTTCAACACCATTTGCATCTAGCAAATATTCACTAGCGCTATCTTTCAAATATGTTTTTACCATTTGTAATGTTGGTAATATCACATCGTTTTCTTTGTCCCAAGTGGCAATGGCAGAAACACCTGTATTAATATAAGTGTGGTAGCCATATTCAGTAACCAAATAGGTCCAAGCGCCTAAAGTATCAGCTTCATTTAAATAAGGTTGATGTTCTTGGGTTGGCTTTTCCGCAGTAGCATCCCAAATAATCTTTGCTGCTTCATTTGGTGCCAAATCTGTATTACTTGTATTGGTGAACGTACCCAAATCGTTATATTCTACATTCAATCCCGCCGACTTAAACTTAGCCACTTCAATGATTTCACGATAAACATAACCAAACCCAGCTGGTTGTGAAGCAACATCTTGTGCAGTGGTAGCTAAGAAACGTGGAGCGGTTTTAAATGCATTGGCGATTTCTTGGAATTTCGCTGCAGATTCGCCCGTCATCTCGCGCATGTATGTCCAAATTTGTTCATACAATTCTTTCGCAAGCGTTGTTTGATGTACTGTCCAGTCTACTGGATCAACACGATTTCCTTCTTCATCTTGCACACTAATTAACAATTGAATTCCCGAAACACTAAAGTAGTCATTGACGATATTTTGCATTTTAGCTGTATAAGTTGTCCACAAAGCATCTGCTTCATCGATTTCTTCTACTTCGCCAAGGCTAGTTGCATAATCGGCTTTTACACGTTGGTATAACAAGGCATATAATAAATCACGGTCATCATTGGCGCCATAAACATCACGAATGAAATTATACCATCCATAAGTAGCACTAAAGCCATAAGAAGCATACGCATTAGAAACAAAATTATTTTTTAAATTGTTTGCTTCAATAATAATGCTTTCCCATTTGTCAGCATCCAAGACACGTTCTTTATCACTTGCATCTTGTAAGAAATAATCATAAATTTTATTAAAGGTAAGGTTACTTAACATGCGCTCATAATTGATTTCTGCATAAGCCAAAGTAATACCATAATATTTATCTAATAGATTGAATAATTGATCGGCAGTGTATTCTACATTCGCAATTTTTGCAACCAATGTTTTGCTTTCTTCTTTGCTAGTTGTATGTGTTTGACTAAATGATTTAGCTGTTTGCACATAATCGGCTTCTAAATCTGGATCATAGAATAAAATATCATTTTTTTCACGAAGTTTTACCATTTCGGTAGAAACATAAGTGTCTGTTAATTCTTTTTCAAACAATGCTTCTTTGATTTCATCAACCACATCATCTTTTTCCGGAGCTACTTCTTCTACAATCTTTAATATGAAGCAGTTAAGTGATCCCGAATTATAACTTCTTAAAGTTGGTGTATACCAAGTTGAAGTCGAAGAAATAACGGCATCTGTTGATGTTTCATAGGATGTCTTCATCGTACGTTTGATATAGTTTTCAATTTCACTTTGGTAATCAATCATTTCTTGATAAGTGTAATATAAACGATTCTTTTCTTCATCGGTATCTGATACTTCAGTACTGAAAGTAATTTTTGTCTCAGTTCCAACAAGAGCCTCAGTATAATGTGTATCTTTCACCAAACTAAGTGTATTAACAGGATATCCCGTTACTTGATGAGAGTAAACCGTATTATACATATCAATGAATGCTTTCACGATTTCATAAGGCGTTAATGTTGTTTCAACACCAGCAACATCTTTCACCCATCGGCTATAATCACTCGTAACATTTGCTTCTTTTTCATGAATGGTGTAGCCCAATTGTTTTAATAAATCGGTTCCTTCTTGAGCGGTTGTAAACGGAACAATAATTGTCCAATACCCATTTTTATAATTAGCATCATAATAAGTAGTAATTTCATCATCAGAAAAATAAGGATCTAATTTATCGTTGGCTGCGGCATCAGAATCTGCTTTCGCAACAGCTAATGTCAATTGATCGCGGGCATATAATTTTTTTGCTAATAACAATTGATGATAACTACGAACTTCATCAACAGTACGTAACCCTTTTGATTGATATAAACCATCATAATATTCATCGGTTTTATCTTGAATCTCAGTTGCTGTGAAATCATCTTTTCCATCAGGAAAAATAGCATCTTCTATTGCTTGGTCAATTTCTAGTGCAGTGATAGAAGCCCAATAATTAGAACTTCCTTTTGGTTCTGCCATCAACAATTGCTTATCAAATTCATCTAGCAATACAGTTTGCCCAAATGTTTTTTTCAATTGTTCATAAATTTTTTGTTTAGAAATCGAATAAGTTCGATCTCCTTCGGTGATAGATAGATATTCGCCATTTGCATCAGTAATTGCTGGGACCACTTCTTCACGATTGAAAACCGTGCAAGAAATGGCAATTCCAATAATCACCAATAATACTATTAACAGTGGCAGTGTTCGTTTGATTACTGACTTACTATTCATTATTATTCACTCCTTAAACATTAATAACAAAAGTACTTAAAGTACTCTTTTTTAATACAACATACATATTTTACTACTTTTTACCTGAAATGTAAATGTTTTTTTATTCTTTTAAAGTCTATCCATAACTTGATAAAAAAGAATAAAAAGTCTTAAAAAATAACCACGAAAGTGGTTATTCTGAAATTTTGGTTATCTTTAGCTCAACGCTGCGGATTCGTCGGTTTTCAACTTTCTTGACGATGAATTCCAAATCATACTTAATTTCCACTGGGTTTTCCAAATCGATTTCTTCATATACCGAAGTATAGTGAATGGAATTACCTTCAATCGGTAAATCTTCACACAGTTCATAAACAAATCCGCCAACTGTTCCATAATTAGAATTTGGTACATCACCAAGTTTTAGCGATTCGAATAATTCTTCAACTTCCATATTTGCAGAAAGCAAATAATGGTTTTCATCAATTTGGGAAATTATGAGGTCGGCTTCTTCATCATATTCATCATAGATTTCTCCGACTAATTCTTCAAGGGCATCTTCCATAGTCACAATACCACTTGTACCGCCATATTCATCAGAAACGATTGCAAAATGCCTTTTCATCTTTTGCATATCTTTGATCAATTCATTTACTTTCGTTTTCTTTGATACAAAATAAGGATCAGAAATCATTTTCGATAAATCAATGCGTTCATTTTTTAATAAAGCAGTAAAAAAATCACGTTCACTTAACACACCTAATATATGATCTTTATCTTCCCGATAAACTGGCATTCGCGAAAATTGATGTTCAAAAAATAATTGTTTTATTGACTCTACTGAATCATTGATATCAACCGCAATAACGTCAACACGAGGCGTCATGATGTCAAATACAGTGCGCTCGTTTAAACCGATTGCACTTTGGATTAATTCGGCATCATCTTCATTGATAACACCTTCTGTTTCCATAACATCGATGATGGATTCTAATTCGTCTTCCGTAACATATGGGTTATTACTTTGAACAGTTTTGCTTTTGATCTTATTATTCAATTTATTAAAAACATAGGTGATTGGCCATAACATTTTAATGAGGAAATACATGGTTGAAGCAACATGCAATGCCACTTTTTCAGGATTTGCCTTTCCATATGATTTGGGAAAAATCTCACCAAAAATCAAAACAATCACTGTCATGACAACGGTATTGACAATATTGGCTATGGTTGGGTTAGCAATGGTTTTTCCTAATATGAAAGCAGCAATGGTGGTTGCAGAAATGTTAACAAAATTATTTCCTATCAAAATGGTTGTTAAAGCGATATCAAACTTCTCAGCAATGTATACTGCTTTTTTTGCACCTTTTTTCTTCTCTTCCATGTAATTTCGCAAGCGAATGATATTAACACTTGAGTAAGCAGTTTCAGTCGAAGAAAAAAAGGCTGATGCAATTAATAGAAAAATTAACAAAATCAGCAAACCAATGTTTAACGCTAAGTTTTCAGTAAAAAAATTAAGAATTAAGTTCAAGAGCAGGGGCTCGAGCGGTTCCAAAAAACAACACCTCACAATTTTCATTATATTTGGACACTATTATATCATAGAAACATTTTAAAGTCTAGTTGTTAATATGTTTTTTATTTCATGGTGTTGTTAGTATACAATACATATGAGACTTTTAGTTGTATAAAAAGCAAAAGCGATT
>CAZYFI010000083.1:0-4901 GCA_964646985.1 uncultured Bacteroidales bacterium | reverse complement strand
TCATATAAGTTTATCTCCTGCTCCACCTGTTCTATTTAGTTTTCAAAGACCTTATAATTCATGTTGTTTTAAAGAAAAAACCAACAATTTTCAAGTTCCCCTTTTTTAGGGCAACCTTGAGTATTATACTACAAAGCAAACCTTTTGTCAAACATTTTTACACTTATTTTTTCACTTTGTAACAAGGTGTCATGTCATAAAAAAAGAGGGAATTTCTCTTATCACGAAAAACGATATCTAGAAATCTTTAAATTCCCTTATTTCTCACAACATGTTAATTATTATACTTGATTTTAGGCTAAAAGTCAACTTATTTACAACTCATTTTCCAATCATCGATTTCTTCTTTACACAACACGAAAAGGCGATTCGAAGATATTACTTACCATAGATAACACGACTCACTTGACAATGAGATAAGAAAACCCATGTTACTTACGAATTTGAATGCAACCCTCTAACGTATTATGAAAAACATATTTATGACTTTGAGGAAGATAACTCCATTTGCTCAAAGCTTCTTCATAAATTTCTTCATAAACATAAATTGTGAAACCATCCTTTATTTTTACATCGATTTTGTTTTGCTCATTAAGAATATTTGATTGATAAATAATAAAATTTGCGGAAGACAAAAGAACCAAGGGTCCTGTCTCTAAATCATAATATACTTCTGTTAATTTATGGCACTGAATGAAAGCGCCAATTCCCACTTCTTTTAGTGTCGAAGGAAAATATACTCTTTCTAAATCAAAACAAACAGAAACGGCAACCTCTTCAATCGTTTCGCATCCTTCAGAGAAAATAATCTCTTGCAAGTTCTCAACTTGATAAAAAGCTTGCTTTTGTATTTGTTTTGAGGAAATGGTTATGGAATCGATTGTGGAATAATCAAACGCGTTTGTACCAACAACCAAAGCAGAAATGAGCGCTTCATGAATAACGGCCCAAGAAAAAGCATATGCTTCAATCAAAGCAACCTGATCACCAATGACTAACTGATCAAAGGTTCGTCCAAAACAAGAATAACTACCAATTTTATGAAAAGATGAAAAATCAGAAATTCCTTCTTTGCTTAATACTAATTTTATATTTCCGTTATCATTCAAAACGATATTTCCGTCAATCATATCATAGATGCCCTCACTGCTAAGACTCATAGAATTAAGTGGACAACCTTTAAAAGCTTGTGGTACGACCAAAACATTTTTTCCAAAGAAAACATCGTTTAACATAGAACAATTCAAAAAAGCATCGGTTTCGATCGTGATATTTTGATCAGAAAATTGCACGGACGCTAGTTTTTTACAATTAGCAAAGGCACTGCTTTCAATCGTCTGAAGCCCACTTAAAAAAGCAACACTGCTTAATCCTGTGTTTTCGAAAGCCTGACGCCTGATAAAAGCAAGGGTCCTTGGTAAGGATATTTGTGTAAGCAAAGCGCAATCAGAAAAAGCATTGGCTCCAATTTCCAAAAGTTGATTTGGAAAAGTGACGTTTGTTAAGAGCAAACAATTGTTAAATAATAACTCAGGAATCGTTTCACGATCATTGGAAAAAGTAACCGAAGATACTTCTGTGCCATAAAACGCTCCCTCTTTTAATTCGATATTATCAAGAACCAAATCGCCACTTAGCCTTGTTCTTGCAAACGCCCAATCACCAATATATTTGATTGACGAAGGAATATTGATGGTACAATCATTATACGCGAATGCTTCATAACCAATTGATTCGATACTATTCGCAAGGGTCACATGAATTAAACCACTGTCATAAAAAGCTTCCTCTTCAATCGTAACGACTCCTTCTTCTATAACCAAGGTTTCAATGGGCAAATTGATTTTTCTTCCCCAAATCCCTCTATTCATCTTAAAAGCACTCATTTTAATCGTCGAAACAGCTAATTCATTGTGTGTTGCCGGAATAACCAAATGCTGCACATAACGTCCCAAAAAGCCAACGACAGCATACGTATCATCATCCAATAATTCAAACGATAAATATTCTTGGGGATCGGTACTTTTACTATACCCTCCATCACAAGAACTACCGATTGTTAAGAAAAAAAACATCAAAATGACAACAAAAAACAATTGGCTTTTTTTCATACAAGATCACTCCGTTTTCAATTTATATCAATTATACCATGATATTGCTGATTAAGAAAGACCAAAAGACCAAAAGTAATCTCGCCTTTTTGATATCATAAAAAGAAAAAAGCCGCCACTTGCGGCTTTTCATAATAATGTTAACTGACAGATATTTTAAATACTTTCGTTAAGGTTTTGCCATCGATTTCCATCGTTACCCAAAGTGAAATCATTTTAGTAGCCTCTGGTTTCGTATATGTCCCATCATTCGCAAGCAGTTCGGGATTGCTTGATTCCCAGGAAAGTTTTGCAGAATAAGCTTCATTAAAAAGTGGTAAAACAAGCGATGAATCTAATTGCCTTGGAATGAGGGTCTGATACAAGTGCAAGTATAAACTTGAGAATTTTTCATCCGTCGTCATTCCTTTCGCAATCACGGTATAATCATATTGCTTTTGCTCACTTCCTAGACGAATGGCAAAATGAATGTTGACGTTTTGGTCTAAAATCAAATCATTGCTGATGATTCCATCTTGATTGATGGCATTTTTCTGATCGATGGTAGTGGTAATTTCATAGTCTTGGCTCAAACTCATCAGCAATAAGTGTGCTTCCACTGATTTTAAGAATTCTTGCCAACGACCATTGGAACTACGAATCACAGCTGGACAATTTTTTCCGGAAAAATCATTGTGTTGTTTGATGGCATCAATTCCTAAATTGTGTTTTACTAAAAGCGAAGCAACTAACTTGGCGGTTCTGCGCAATGTGAGTTGGTAGTTTCCACCTTGGTTAATGCATGTTTCAATTCCTATTCCGTTTTGGTTGCCACCACCAATTGACCACGCTTGATACGTGTTGTTAAAATAAGTGGTGCCATAGGCTGCACTTCCATCTCCTGCATGCCAAGCAATCTCATCATCAGGAACATGTTGGAAGCAATCTTTTTCATCAATGGTAAAGTGCCAAGAAGCAACCCGTCCGGTTGGTGAATTGGCTTGAGAAAACAAATAATCCTTGACACCAACTGCGGTGTCATTTGGTCCACTCATTCCAGTATCATGGATGACGATGTATTTTACTCCTCCCGGCATTTTTCTCCCTACAAGTCCAACACCAGGACGCATTGGCGATACCGTGTTGGGATAGACAATGCTTTGGGTAATGACGACTTCTTCTTCAAGCGGTAGAATAATCCGATTACTTGCTTCACTTGGAAGCAAGTTGTTCATAAAACGATCTAAAATTTGAAATTTGTCCATTTCGGTCACTCCTTTTGATAAATAAGAAAATTCATATTGATATTTGCGATTGTCCATCGTATAAAACGCAATTACTTTTACTTCTTTTGCAACCATGCTTGGATAAAGTTTACTTGCAACAATCATTCCTGGATCACTCGCAACCCAAGTGATTGGTCTACCGTAAACATCATCCATCATAGGAAGTGTTCCTTGTTCGTTATGAAAGATTGTCGTCTCTAATCCCTCAAACCAAGACTTCATATTTGCTAGTTGTATGTCAATCGGTATTTTTTGTACAACGACTGATTTATAATATGTTTTACTTCGCTCATGCAAAGTTATCATAATCGCAATGGTAGCTTGTCGGTCCTCATGATCAGGTGTGATGATTCCTTCATTGCTAATGTACTTAGAATTGGTTTCATAAGCAATCGTTGCCGGATAAACAGGATGCATCAAAGCAAAAGAGACATCTTGGTTAATCTCGTTTGGAATGATGGCTTTTACATCGTTGGCAACAACATCAAGCACATCAAACACTGTAATTTCATATTGAACAAACGAAAGCAAATCTTCTTGTAAAGCAACAAATAACATTGCTTTTCCCGCTTTTTTCCCTGTAATAATTCCTTCTTCATTCACGGTAAAGATATCTTGGTTTGAAGAAGTATAAACAAAAGTATTTCCATCCGGTGAAGAAGCTTCAATTTGTGTTTGTTCGTCTAAGGCAATCAAGTCTTTCACCACAACAGCAATCGCTGATTTTTTAGCCAATGTGACTTGTTTGGTATAGGCAATGGAAACTTCGTTGTATTTGATTACATATGTAATCAAAACATCGGTATCAACAATCGGTTTTGTGATGTTTCCTTCATTGGTAATCAATTCTGGTTTGTTTGAAGTATAGGTAATCGTTGCTTGATTATATTCCTCAATAAAATCAATTGCATGATGGATTATACTTGGGATACTACCCTCTATCATGGGTTTAATTTGTTTGATAAGGGTTACTTCGGGACTTTCTATGGCAATGACATGGATTGTTTTTTCTAAAAACAAATCAAGTCCATCCACCATAACTTTTAGCGTTGCAGTACCAAAAGAAACACCTAAAACAATTCCATCTTCAACACTAAATATACTTTCATCGCTAGATTCCCAAAGAAAAGTAGGATTATCTAGATTCGTAGAGGCAACAAATAACACCGATTCATTAACAGAAATTTCATTTGGTCCTGTTAAATCCAAGGATATTTCGGTTTTACATCCAACGAAAATAAAAGTTATTGCGATAACTGATAACAATAAAATAACTTTTTTCATGCCTACCTCACTATTGCTTTTTATTATACTATAAAATGACCCTAAAACAAAGAAAAAGAGTGATTTCCTTAGAAATCACTCTTCTTTTTTGAATCAGTCAATCAGGCATTATCCTGGATTAACAGCAGTCCATTTTGCATAAAGAACAACGTCTTTATTGCCTAAACCAGCAGGTGTCAATGTTGCAGGTAGTGTGAATGCAGCATCCAAATACCATTCAAGTGTGAAGCCAGCTTTTAAT
>CAZYFI010000082.1:0-4996 GCA_964646985.1 uncultured Bacteroidales bacterium | reverse complement strand
ATGTCTTCACCGCCTGGTCGGCGAAGGCGGTCACCGCCCGCCTGGACAGGAAGGCAAAGTCGATAAGGAAGGAGAAACATTGTTATGATGGAATATCCAAAAGCAACCATGGAAGAATTTGGCTACAAAGATCTTCGCCCTTTAAAAAAAGTAATAAAAGTTGTTTCACTAATTGTTGTAATCTTGATTATTATTGCGCTTTACTTGCCAATTGGCGTCATTGCATTACAATCTGTAAACTCAAGTACTCAACTTAATACTTTTAGTTCCTTTACGTTATCTTGGTACACAAAGATATTTAATCATCCTACATTAACAGAAGCCATTAAAAATACTTTTATTGTTAGTTTAAGTGCAACACTTGTTTCTACGATACTAGGCACGTTTATTGCCATTGGAATCAATTCTTTACCAACAAAAAAACGTCAAAGGCTTTTGCTGCTAAACAATATTCCGTTATTAAATGCCGATATTGTGACTGGTATTAGTTTAATGCTTGTGTTTTCCTTCTTGAAGTTTATCTATCCTATGGTATTTGGCTTGCCTACCTTAGTTTTGGCACATATTTTCTTTACTTTACCTTATGTCATCTTAAGCGTATTGCCGAAGTTAAAGGAAATTGATCCTAATTTAATGGACGCTGCTTTAGATCTAGGGGTGAAACCTTATCGAGCACTAATAAAAGTCGTAGTTCCTGCAGTCAAAGCAGGAATATTCTCAGGAATGCTTTTGGCATTTACGATGTCAATTGATGATTTTGTTGTTAGTTATTTCACTTCCGGAAATGGGTTTGATAATTTGTCAATTTGGATTTATGCAAGTATTGGCAGAAGAAGCTTAACACCAGCCGTTTATGCTTTTAGCACTTTGTTGACTTTGTTCACATTGGGCATTTTGTTGATTTTTAATTTCATTGACAAGAAGAAAGGTAAAAATAAAAATGAAAAAATTTAGTGTTTTTTTAATCTTAGGTTGGATGTTATTCTTAGCATCAAGTTGTGATGGACGTGAGCGTTTAATGCTTTTAAACTGGGGCGAATACATCAATGATGAAGTAGTTGCTCTTTTTGAACAAGAATATAACGTTGTTGTTGTTCCTGCTTTTGTAGAAAACAACGAAGGATTTTATGAGAAGGTTGATAATGCGACAACATTGTATGATATCGTTGTTCCTTCTGATTATATGATTGAGAAAATGAAGCAAGATGATTTGCTCCAAAAAATTGATTTAACGAAGTTGACAAATTACGATTCCATCAATAATCCTTTGATGCCTGGTGTTTTAGGCATTCAAGGAGAAATGTTTGCAGGCAATGAAGAATATGCAGTTCCTTATTTTTGGGGAACTTGGGGTTTGATGTATAATAAAAAAGTCGCTGGTTTAGAAGAAGCAATCCAAACGCATGGTTGGGATGCCTATTTTGAAACAAGCAAAGTGCCTGCTGGAACAAGAGTAGGAATGTACAACATTCCTCGCTATGCCTATGCTGCGGCAATGCTTTATAATGGCTTAAGCGTCAACGAAGAATCAGCAACTGCTTTAGCAACTGCGAATACGACTCTAAGAATGCGTCAATTTTCTGAATGGGGAACAGATACATTAAAGAAAGCAATCGTTGCCAATAATTTAGATTTGGCTTTTGTTTGGACTGGAGACTTTTTAGATGTATATTATTCACAATTAGATACTGATCCTGACACAAGCAAGATTACTTTTGATATTTATATTCCTGAAGATACCATTGCTTTTATGGATGGACTCGCCATTCCTAAAAATGCAAGAAATGTAGAATTAGCACATAAATTCATCGATTTCATGCTAAGACCAGAAATGGCTTATTTGAATGCCAGTGTTGTAGGATATTGTACTCCGGTATTGAAAGCATATGATCAAATCGTAGAATATGAGGGAACGGATGCTTGGTTAAATGCATGGGCTGAGGCTAATTTGAAATATTATCCAAAACCTACTATAGATGATCCTGTTCAATTTAAAGGAACTCCACTTTCAAATTTATCTAGAGATTTTATTGCACAAATAAATACTATGGTTAATAATGTGAAAGTTGGATAAAATAAAAAACAAAATCTCAATTAGGCAACTAGTTGAGATTTTTTCATAATAAAAACGTTTGTGAAAAAAATCGTATGATTGCAATTGCACGCTAAGAGGAGTATAATACTAATAGATTTAGATTATAACTTACCCAGTATTTTAGGTGAAAAAATGAATAAAAATAAAATATCTCCTTATATTGTCATAATATTAGGGTTCATTGGTGTCATTTTTCTTGGAACGATGTTGCTTTTATTACCGTTTGCCACGAAAGAAAATGTTAATTTAAAGTTTATTGATGCTCTTTTCACTGCAACAAGTGCGGTATGTGTAACGGGCTTATCAGCGGTACCAACCCTAGCGGGAACATTTACTTTATTTGGGAAAATTGTGATTGCTACTTTAATTGAAATTGGCGGTTTGGGTTTTGTTACCATTGTCATATTTGTTTTCACTCTCTTAGGATTGAAGATTGGAATGCAAGATCGCTTTTTGATTAAAGAATCGTTAAATCAAAATTCTTTAAAAGGTATGGTGAGATTGGTTCGATTTGCTGTTTTTGTCACTTTATTGATTCAAGGAATGGGAGCGATTATTAATTTTTTAGTCTTCAAACAATACTTTAGTTTTTGGAACGCTTTTGGTATAAGCATATTTCATGCTATATCTTCATTTAACAATGCAGGGTTTGATTTATTTGTAGAAGGTCATTCTTTAATTCCATATCAACATCCTTTGTTGTTAATCAATACTGCATTGCTAATTATTATTGGTGGAATTGGTTTTATCGTGATTAATGACATTTTTACCCATAAAAGTTGGAAAAAATTATCAATACATACTAAGATTGTGCTATTTACTTCTTTGGGGTTAATTGTTTTTGGAATGGTTATCCTTAAAATATTAGAATGGAACAATATTTCGTGGTTGCAAGCTTTTTTTACAAGTGTTGCCGCTAGAACAGCTGGATTTAGTGTTGTCGATTTTAATCTCTTTTCAAGTAGTGCGCTACTCATTGTGATGGGTTTGATGTATATTGGTGCATCTCCATCATCCACAGGTGGTGGTGTCAAAACGACAACTTTTTATACAGTTTTTAAATATGTTGCTTCTTTTGCCAGAGGGCATTCCCCTGTTACATTTCATCGAAAGATTGCAAGCGGAAGCGTCATTAAGGCCTTTATTCTGATTGTGTTTTCGTTGTCATTTATATTTCTTGCTATTTTTACCATTTCCATCACCGAAGGAGTTAACACCAACATTGCTGGCTCTTCAGGAGAAGTACTCAAAAAGCTAGTTTTTGAAGTGTTCTCTGCTTTTGGTACTGTTGGTAATTCGATGGGAATTACACCTTCTTTGAGTTGGAGTAGCAAACTCGTTTTATGTTTTACAATGTTTTTTGGACGACTTGGTCCAATTACCATTATTAGTGCTTGGAACCGAAATTGGAATATGGAATCCAATAAGGGAATCAAATACATTGAAGAAAAAATTATCATTGGTTAATCATTGATTTGATTAAAGTTGGAGGAAAAATATGAAAAAATCTTTTGCAGTATTAGGGTTAGGGCGTTTCGGCTTAAAACTCATTGAAGAATTAAGCATTCATAATGTTGACATTATCGCGGTTGATGTGATTGAAGAAAATGTAATAAAAGCTAGCGAATTAGTCAGCAATGCTTTTGTTTGTGATTCTACAAACGAACAGGCATTAAAAGAATTGGGGGTTGGTAATGTCGATCACGCCATTATTGCGTTTGGATCAAACATGCAAAATACAATATTAACTACCATTATTTTGAAAGAACTGGGTGTTTCTAAAATAACTGTGAGGGTTGATGATGAATTCTATGCTCCGGTAATTAAAAAACTTGGAGCAACGGATATTGTTTCACCACAAAAAATAGCTGGAGTGCGCTTGGCGAATAAAATTGTTTCTGATAGTTTCGTTGACTATTTTAATATCAATACAGAATTTAGTGTTGCGGAAATATCTGTAGAAGATGATATTGTTCCTTTAAATATTCAAGAATTGAATCCTAGAAATCGATTTGATGTCAATTTACTTTTGATTGAAAGAGAAGGACATTCCTTCCTTCCAAAAGGAACAGATTCCATTCATGCAAAAGATCACATTTATGTGTTTGGAACAACATCAAAAATAGCAAAATTCAACCATTATGTAAATTCTCAAAAAGAGTAATCAATGAAAAGAATAACTGAAAAACCAGCGGGCATTGTTTTTGATTTAGATGGGACCCTTCTAAATACAATAGATGATCTAGCTGACGCAGTGAATGAAGCACTTGATCAATTTCATTATCCAAAGCGAACGCTAGAAGAAGTAAGAAGTTTTGTGGGAAATGGCGTTGAAGTATTGATGAAGCGAGCTTGTCCAGATGATATATCAAGTAGTCGTTTCAATGATTGTCTGAAACATTTTAAAGACTATTATGAGTCACATTTGCTTGTTAAGACAAAGCCTTATAAGGGAATACTTGAAATGCTTGCAACACTGAAAGCGGAAAAGATAACCATGGCAATTGTATCCAACAAAATTGATTCTGCTGTCAAAGACCTAATGACATTATTCTTTCAAAATTTTATTTCAATTGGCATTGGAGATCGAAAAGGTCTTGCTTTAAAGCCAAACCCAGATAGTGTCTATGAAGCAATCAAACAAATGGGTTTGCATGAAAATGATTTGATTTTGTATATAGGAGATTCAGAAACCGATGTAAAAACTGCTCAAAATGCAGGACTTCCTTTTATTGGAGTCAGTTGGGGATTTAGAACTTTTGAAGAACTAAAAAGAGCTGGGGCAGAGGTAATAGTGAAAAACCCAGAAGAATTGGTTTTAAAAATTATAAAAAAAAGTTTCAATTAAGGAATTGAAACTTTTTTTATTGGAAAAAACATTGTGAATCAAAACAAAATAAG
>CAZYFI010000081.1:790-5009 GCA_964646985.1 uncultured Bacteroidales bacterium | reverse complement strand
AAGAGATTAAAACACCTTCTTTAAAATCAAAAGTTGATTTGAAGAGTTTTGTGAAGCCATTGAAGTTGAAAACATACCGTCAGTATTTGTGGATGTTTATGACATTACAAGTCACCATGGCAATTATGAGTGGGTTGTTCTTTTTTTACATTGATTTCATCATTGTAAAAGACATGACTGCAATAGGAGAAAAGAATATTGTTGGAATGATCGGAGCAGCAATCATGTTCTTGATGCAAATTGTTGCTTTGCCATTTATCTTAAAATGATTCAATCTAAAAATAAAATGTATGTCTATCGTTTTGGAGCATTTATTTGGATTGTAGGTGCTATATTTTTATTCTTTTTGCCAGCCAATGTAAACCCAATCTATGTTTATCTATTAGCCATGATTTTAGGCTTTGGTATTAGTGCCCCTGGACTCATTCCTCATACCATTCTTGGTGATGTGGTAGATTCTAGTGAACTGATTTTGAAAGAAAGAGCAGAAGGGTCCATTAGTGGGCTAACAAATTTTGCAAACAAAATTTCTCAGGCCATTGGACTTGGTCTTGTGATGATTATTTTAGGAATCTTTGATTTTGAAGAAGCGAAACCTGGTCAAGTCGTGTATTCTCAACCAGAAAACGCGCAAATGGTGTTAAGAATTATCATTGCCTTTGCACCGCTGGTGTTTATGAGCATAGGAATTATTGTTTCGAGAAAATATAAAATTGATTATGAGATGCAAAAACGGATTGTGCAAGCTTTGGAAAATCGCAAACAAGGCATAGAAGATGAACAACTTATTTTGGAATTAAATGATGAAAAGACCAAATAAGTTTGTTTATGTAATCTTAAATCATTTCGCAAGACTGTACACTTTGATTGTGAAAAAACATCGATTTCACAACCCCCAAAAAATCAAAATTCAAACCCCATCGATTGTCATTAGCAATCATACTTCATTTTTTGATTTTTTGTATGTGATGTGGGCGTTTAAGTATCAACCCATTAATTTTGTCGTTGCTAGAAAATACTATGAAACCAAACCATTGTCTAAGATTTTAAAACTTGGTCATACAATTCCCAAGAGTTTATTTCAAGCTGATACCATGGCTATGAAACAGATGTTAGAAACCATCAAAGGTGGAGGAGTTATTGGTGTTTTCCCAGAAGGGCAAATTTCCATTACCGGGGTCACTCTTCCTTTTGTTTCAGGAATTGGAAAGTTTGTAAAAAAAGTTGGAGTTTTTGTGTATGCCGTAAAAACAACAGGAGCGTATCTAAAGGATCCTCCTTGGACTTTGTTGAAACGAAAGGGAAGAGTAGATAGTGAATTGTTAGTTGCATTGACTCCTCAAGAGATTATGAAACTTTCGATTGAAGAAATAGAAAACAAATTGTACCAAACAATATTTACCAATCCTTTTATAGGAAATCATGAACATTTTAAAGGCAAAAATTTAGCACATGGATTAGAGATTATTCTTTATTTGTGTCCTAATTGTCACAGTGAAGGAAAAATGATTGGTGTTCAGGATGAACTTGTTTGCGAGGAGTGCAAATTTTCATATCATGTGCAAGCAGATGGATGGTTACATCATCAAGAACAGAGCATAAACATTCATGAAGCTTATATGCATCAAAGAGAATATGAAAAAGAAAAGATCACAAAGGCGGTTGATTTCTTGTATGAAATCAAAGTTGCTGTAGAAACTATAGTCAATCAAACCTATGAAATAGCAAGTAGAGGCACATTAAGATTGATGAAAGATGCGATTGCTTATGAAAGTTTAGATGAATATCAGTTTATCATTCCTACAAATGTGGTTCGTTATGTTCCATTTGATGCAGGAAGAAACTTTCAAGTGTATTTGCATAATCAACTCTATCAATTTATTCCCGAAAAACCTTATTTGACTACGAAGGCTGTGATTATCATTGAGGAACTATACAAACTGCACAATCAATCAATTGAATCATGAATGATTATGGAAAAATGCTTAAGCACAAGATGCGAAAGCATTTTTTATTTGGTTCATTCCATTGTTTTTAAAAAAACAATTGTTTACTATCATTTTTGTTGGCAATCTATTATAATAAATGAAAGAAACATAATAAAAGAAAAGAATAGGTGATAAATCATGGCCATTTGGAATCCTTGGCGTGGTTGCCATAAATTAAGTAGTGGGTGCCTGCATTGTTATATTCATCGAGCAGATGAAAGAAAAGGCATTGACACCAATATCATTCTAAAAACCAATCAATTTGATTATCCGATTCGTAAAAATAAAAAGAATGAATATGTCATTAAGCCCAATTCTTTGGTTTATCTTTGTTTTCAAAGCGACTTTTTTTTAGAAGATGCGGATATTTGGAGAAATGATTGTTGGAAGATGATAAAAGAAAGAAGTGATTTGAAGTTTCTTTTTTTAACAAAACGAATTGAGCGTTTTTATGAATGCATTCCCAATGATTGGAATGATGGATATCCAAATGTGATTATATGTGTGTCAGTAGAAGATCAAGAAAGTGCAAACAGACGACTAGGTTGCTTGCAAACACTTCCGATTAAACATAAAAATATTGTATGTCAACCATTGCTTGAACGAATACATTTGTTGCCATATTTAGATCAAGTCGAATTGGTTGTTGTGGGAGGAGAATCTGGCAAAAATACCAGAATGATGGATTTTGATTGGGTGTTAGAAATTAGAGAACAATGCATTCAAAAGCAAGTTAACTTTACTTTTCGCCAAACAGCAAGTCGTTTTGTGAAAGATGGTGTTTTGTATCAAATCAACCCCAAATTATTGAGTGCACAAGCCAGAAAAGCAAATATTGATTACAATATCAAATGAATAAAGGAGAAGATTTATGTTTGAGTATACAGAAGAAGAATTAAATAAGATAATAGAAACACATTTTATATCCAAAGAACCTATGGTTCTAATATCGTTTCCACCCAAAGAAAAGAAGAAGTATTTATGCTTGCTTTGGATGATTCAAAAGTTTGAATATAAAAGAATTTATACTGAACTTGAGGTAAATGAAATCATCAAGCAAATGTATCATGATTTTCCAACCATTAGGCGTGCATTCATTGATTATGGCTTTTTAGATCGACTACAGGATGGATCACAATATTGGCGAATTGAATTAGATGGGTAATAGATGATTTGGTTGAAAAAACTATCTACCCTTCAATCTTAAGAATCATGTTGAGAAATTCACATGATTGTGTTAAAATGACTTAAAAACAAACGAGGGAATCTTATGAAAGAAATGACATATCAAGAAATCATCGATAAAATGGGAGGATTTATTTACTATCCTGTTGGAACCAGCATGCTTCCCTTAATTCGTGAATCACTTGATTCTGTTAAATTGATTGCAATTCATCGTCCAATCAAAAAATATGATGTTGTTTTATATAAGCGAGATAATGATAAATATATTCTCCACCGTGTTGTAAAAACACATCATAATTGTTTTGACATGATTGGTGATAATCAATTGGCAATTGAAAAAAACATTACAAGAGAACAAATCATTGCCATTTTAGATGGAATTTATCAGCAAGATAAGTTTGTTTCCATTCATTCTTTTCACTATAAGTTATATGTGCGAAGTCGATTTTGGGTCCGTTTATGGAGGAAATTTGTGAATCGTATGAGAAGATGTTTTCGAAAGCAGAAAAGCTAGGAGTTTTTATGAAAAAATTGATTTTACTTACTTTCTTCGGCTTTTTATTTGTTGGATGTACTGAAGAAACAAACAAACCACTTCAAATTGATATGATTGAAACAACCATTGTAGAAGAAGGGTTAAAAGTAGTCTTAAGACTTAATCTAGAAGAACTTGAAAATGAAGAAACGACAAAAGTTGGGTTGCTTTATGGAGAAGTGGAACAAGAAAATTTAACTTTTGAAAATATGATTGGAAAAGAAGAATTGATATTGATAGATAGTAAAGAGAAGAGCGATTATGAAATTTGTCTTTCTTCAATTGAAGAAAAATATTATAACAAAACACTAACACTTAAGCCTTTCCTAGTTCTTGAAAATGGAGTTATAAGATATTCAATAAACGTGGGATCTATTGTGATGTATGAATTAGCAAAACAAATTGATAATATTTATGCAAACTTTATTGTAAGTGTTGTAGAAGAAAGGGTTCTAGAGGAAATAAAAATCGTTGCCGATTATCAAAAATATACAGTTGAAAAAGATAAGAA
>CAZYFI010000081.1:0-780 GCA_964646985.1 uncultured Bacteroidales bacterium | reverse complement strand
CCATTGGCAATGGGTACAAAGCCACTTTAAAGACCGATTACAATTTTATTAAGATCACGATTTCTTTAGAAGAAAACTACTTGTTGCGAGATTCTTTTATGCTCATTATCAATGAAAAAATCATTGAGCAAAACAAGTATCAACAAGATGGATTAAACATCATCTATCAAATTGACGACCCTAATTGGACCAACCCTTATTAACTCGAGTAAATCTCGAGTTTTTTTATAAAAACATTTACAAGCGTTTTCAATTATGGTATATTAAGGATGATAATTTCAAAAAATCTAAAAGTAGAAAGGAGATTTTCATGAAAGAAGATTATCAAAAACCAACGATTGAAGTTGTGAAATTTCAAGATTCAGAAATTGAAACCGAAGGAGGAAGCTCATCTCTAGATGTCGGACTAGAGGATTGGTTTGAGTAGGAGAAGAGTATGCTAAAAAAATTAGGAATTTTTGCCGTTTTATTAGCTTTTGTTACTTTTGTAGGATTTCACTTTGTAAAAGTGAATGCAGAAGGTGAAACACTTCAAATGGTTCCTGGCGCTTCCATTCGAACTTCAGGAACGCAAGGTCTTAAGTTTTCGGCCACTTTTGACGAAACAGTTTTAGGACAAACAAGAGGTTTCTTTATTATTTATGGTGAAGCAACTATCGCACAATTACAATCAGCAATTGCTGGAGGAACTCCTTATGAAATCAATGGAAAAGTAGTAAAAATAGCTTCAGTTTATGATGCTACAAGTCCAACCATTTCAGTGGTTTTAACTGGTATTCC
>CAZYFI010000080.1:0-5026 GCA_964646985.1 uncultured Bacteroidales bacterium | reverse complement strand
ATGCATGCGGATATGGCGGAACTGGCAGACGCGCTAGACTTAGGCTCTAGTTCCTCGGAGTGCAGGTTCGATTCCTGTTATCCGCACCATTTTTAGCAATAAACTCTCGGAAGAGAGTTTTTTATTTTGTGAAAATCAAACCACTTGCATATGATTTTAAATGATGTATAATAAAATAAACAAGGGTAAATATATGAGACTTGAGACAGAAAAAAATCGCAAAAAAAGAGAATATTTTCGGACAGCATCGTGGGTCATCATAATTTTCCAAGCTGCAGCCATATTTTGGCTTTTAATTCGTTTGGATATGGATAAATTTACTGCTGCTGTGTATGCCATTTTATTGGTCGTCTTTTCGGTTGTACAATTGGTGTTGGTGATTAAAAGTTCAGAATATTAATACACTGGAGAAATCCAGTTTTTTATGACGATTTTTAGGAAATTGATATTAAGTTTTTAGAATGTATTTCTTTTTTTGATGTATGATATGATTGGAAGGAAGTGATGTCAATCATGAAATGTATCGTAACTGGTGCAACTGGACACATAGGCAATGTATTGGTGAAAGAACTGTATCATAATGGGTATGAAGTAAAATCCATCGTCATGCAAAATGATCATTATGAAATGATTGAACCATTTACCGAAATTATCATTGGCAATATTTTGGATGTCGGTTTTTTAAAAGCAACATTAAGAGATGTTGATGTTGTATTTCATTTGGCTGGGATTGTAGAAATTGGATCAGGAAAGAAAAAATTAATCCATCGTGTCAATGTAGAAGGAACGAAAAATATTGTTGATACATGTTTAGAAAACCATATTCCAAAATTAGTTTATACTTCTAGCGTCCATGCACTTCAGGAATTACCAAAACCGCAATTACAAAAAGAATCAGACATTTTTGATCCTAAGTTGGTAAAAGGTTTATATGCAAAATCAAAAGCAGAAGCGACAGCGTACGTTCTTTCAAAGGTAAATTTAGGAACTGACATTGTCATTGTTCATCCTGCTGGGGTGATTGGTCCTTATGATTATAAATTATCCAATGTAAGTCAACTGTTTATTGACATGTTATGTGGCCGATTAAGAGCTTATTTAAGAGGTGGATATAATTTTGTCGACGTAAGAGATGTTGCAAGAGGAATCAGATTGGCATATGAAAAAGGAAGAAGCGGCGAATGTTATATTTTATCAGGTCATGAAATCACTGTAAAGCAATTGTTAGATGAAATATCTCATGCAGGGAATGTAAAAAAAATAAAAACAAAATTGGCTTATTGGTTCATTCTTGCCATGAGTTATTTTGCTGAATTTTATTACATTCTGATTCATCAAAAACCATTATTTACCCATTATTCCATTATTGTTCTTGATTCCAATTATCATTTTTCCAATGAAAAGGCAAAAAAAGAACTTGGTTTTACAACAAGAGAGTTAAAAGAATCGATTAAAGATACGATTGAATTTGCAATCTCGACTTATTTAGAAAAGCATAAAAACAAATATAAACGAAAAGTATCTAAGAAAATCAAAACAAACGCATAAAAGGCGTTTGTTTTTGTTAACAAAAAGCCAAAATCATGATAAAATAAAGTATCAATGAGAGGTTTGTATGAATCCGAAAAAATATACAAAACAATTGGACGTTTCTTATACATTGGGAGCTACTTTAACAATTGAATTACTTGAAAGCAAACCCGAATTGGTAAGACACGTTTATGTCCATAGCGATACCCAAAAAAACGATACTTATTCTTATATTGAGAAATGTTGTGCTACCCATCATATCGCAATAAGTCAAAACAATAAAGCTTTTTCAATCTTATCGAACAAAGAAAATGTTTATTTTATTGGCGAATTCATGAAATATCAAGATAAACTTGATTCCCATGGAAATCATGTTGTTTTGGTGAATCCTTCGAACGCTGGTAACTTAGGAACCATTATTCGCTCAATGGTGGGTTTTCAAGTTCTCAATCTTGCCATCATTACACCAGCTGTTGATGTATTTGATGTAAAAGTGATTAGGGCATCAATGGGGTCGTTCTTTCATATCCATTTTCAATTATTCAATCATTTTGAAGAATATGTCCAGCAATATCATCACCAACGATATTGTTTTATGCTACAAGCACAAAAAAGTATCCAAGACATAAAAATGGAATCTCCCTATGCTTTGATTTTTGGGAATGAAGCAACGGGTCTTAGTGACGAATTCTTAAAAATAGGAGAATCTATTAAAATCAATCATAGTTCTATGATTGATAGTTTGAATTTGCCAATGGCAGTGGGAATTGCTTTGTTCGAAATCACCAAACCAAATTTTTAAGTTATCTCATTCCGTTCTTTTTAATTATATAACTTGCTTTTTGCCTTCATTTCTTGTATAATATACGAGTGTCAAAAGGCATATTATGGTCTCATGGTGTAGTGGTTAACATGCCAGTCTGTCACACTGGAGATCGCGGGTTCGAGTCCCGTTGAGACCGCCATAAATGCGCCCATAGCTCAGCTGGATAGAGTACCTGACTACGAATCAGGTGGTCGGAGGTTCGAATCCTCTTGGGCGTGCCATGGATATTTCTAGTTAGCTTATTGCTTAAAAGCAAGGGCTAACTTTTTTATTTATGTTGGGTTTTAGGCTTAATTATGGTAAAATGAACTAAGAAAAAATAAAGGAATGGATTATGAAAAAAATATACCTACTTGCTTAGGTTTTATTTGCTGGTTTTTTGGTTGCATGTGAAGAACCGCAAACTAAAACTGAAGTTGATGTTTTAATTGAAGCCCTACCTGAAGTATCGGCTTTGACAATTTTACATCGAAACTATATTACTGAAATTAGAACAAAAATTGATTTACTTGATGAAGAAGACTTGCAAAAAGTACTCTCTCTAAATCTAAATCGATTCATCGAATGTGAAGTCAAAATGGAAGAACTCATCGTACAAGAAACCAATAAATCATATGCAATTAACATAACTAATTTAATTCAAAGCCTACCAAGTGTAGATTTGTTAACACTAGAGGATGCAAAAACGATTCATGCCATTACAGAGAATTTAAACTTGATGGAAGATGCATATTCTTCTCTTATCGATGCGTCTTTGCTCACTAAATATCAAGAAGCACTCGTTGCAATCAATGCCCTCAACAGTGATTATGATCAAGCAAATACGGTAAATATATTATTATTAGAACTTCCTACGCTAGATGAGCTCACTTTAGAAATGCAAAACCTGGTAGTTAGCATTCGGGATGCTTATGATCAATTAACATCTTCACAAAAAGCGTTTGTTGATGTGAAAATTGCCTTGCTTGAAAGTTATGAAGAGCGTCTTATAGAATTGAGTGAAACAAACCTTGAAGAACAAGAAGAACTTGCTTTTGCTGATTTAGAACAACTTCTTTTTGTGCTTGATAATCAAGAAGTAATCAGCGATGTAGAATTACCGGTTGAATTTAAATGGGGTTCTGTTACTTTCAATATCATTTGGTCATCAAATTCACAAGCTATCAGTGATTCAGGGATTGTAAAAAGAGGTTTACTAAATACCAACGTCTTATTATTGGCAAGTGTCAATGGCCAAACAATACAAAAAACAATCGAAATTGATATGGTTGTTAGAGGAACGAGGGTGGTGGATATGCCAGCAATCAACCCAAATAAAAAGTTAACGTTTGCTTATTTTCGCAATCCTGCCTATGGAACGAACTTGATGGAACGCGATTACATGAAAATCGATGTGTTGAACTATTCGTTTGGAAATATTATTGGCGGTGAACTTAGTGTCTATAATTTATCAAATCTAAACAATGTTTTAAAGATTAGAGAAAAAGGGGTTAGAGTCGTCATTGTTATTGATGGCGTTTCTGAAGCAACATCTGATGCGTTTGCTTTGGCTTCTAGCACGCAAGAAAATCGCATTAAATTGGCCAATTCTATTGCAAGTGTCCTTGAACAATATCAATTTGATGGAGTTGATTTAGATTGGGAGTTTCCAAGTGGAACTACAGAAAAAAACAATTTTTCTTTGCTTGTAAAAGAAATCAGAATTGCCTTGGATCGTTCTTCGCGTGATTTGATTCTAAGTGCTGCAGTTGTTTCAGGAAGTTATAGCACACACTATGATTTGGTTGAATTAAACAAATATTTAGATTATTTGCACATTATGACATATGGAATGAGTGGAAGTTATGTTGCAAAGCATCAATCTGCTTTGATCAAATCAACCTATGCCCCTTATGCTGTGGCTTCCTCGGTTGATATGTATGCAAAAGGAGGAATTGATATCACCAAGATTGTATTTGGAATTCCTTTTTATGTGAAAATAGGAAATGTTGCCAATTCTCCTACTAATGTATTAGGAGCAGCACTCACTAGTCCTATTTCTGTTAGTTATACTACATTTATGAGAGATTATTATAATAAAAATGGTATGGTAGAATATTATGATGAAGAAGCAAAAGTGTTTTATTCTTATAGCGGAAATAAGTTTGCTTCTTATGATAATCCACTTTCTATTCAATATAAATGCGAGTATGCGATTGCCAATAATTTGGCTGGTGTGATGTTTTGGGATTATGGTCACGACCAAGTTGGTGGTACATTACTTGATGCGATTTACCAACAATTTAAATTAGATGAGTAAAAATACATCAGGCTGCCTAGACATTAGGCAGCCTGATTTTGTACTAAAAAACATACTTTTTCGTTGACTTTTATTTGGAAATATTATATAATATTTAAGCGTGAGAAATCACCCTGTTTAACAAACTTTTATTTGTTAAGCTGATAGATCGGGAAATAGCTCAGCTTGGTAGAGCGCTTGGTTTGGGACCAAGATGTCGCAGGTTCGAATCCTGTTTTCCCGACCATTTTTGCAGGTGTAGTTCAATGGTAGAACTTCAGCCTTCCAAGCTGACCATGCGGGTTCGATTCCCGTCACCTGCTCCATAATGTTTTTAAAAGCATTAGTCTAGTACAATTAGTATTAGGCTTTTTTTGTTTGCAGAAAGAGCA
>CAZYFI010000079.1:0-5258 GCA_964646985.1 uncultured Bacteroidales bacterium | reverse complement strand
TTTTGTTCATCCAGTCACAAAACAAGAAGTAAAAATTGTGCAATATCCCAGTTGGGTAAAAATGCAATAATGAATAATATTTTTTACGATATAGTAATGATTGCTTTAGGATATTACCTGTGTTATAATAACGATATGAAATAAAGAATGGAAGGTATTTCTATATGAATGAAGAAAAAGTAAATGTTGAAGATTCTGCCATAAATGAGGGCTTTTCCCTCATGGAATTGCTCACGATATTAAAAAACAATTTGATTCTCTTAATTATTTTTGCTGTAGGTTTTTTTGTCATTGGGTTTGTATACACGAATTATTTTGTGACACCGATGTATACTTCATCGATTGACATGATTATTTATGTAGCTGATACAGAAACTTCAGGGACAGATACGGCAAGAATGTCTACTGCTGATAAAGTTTCAGAAAACATCAAAGAGTTTATCAAATTCAAAGATATCATTGAAAATGTAGTCGAAGAATATTCTTTGCCTTATGAATGGCATTATATTCGTAGGCATATTACCACAAAAGACATTGGAGCCGCAACAGCTGTTACCGTTACTTATGAAGATGCTGATCCTTTAATGGCAAGGCAAATAGTCATTGCGTTAGCAACTGAATTAGCAGAGAACATCAATACGAAAGTACCAGGTGTTGATGAAGATGCTCTAAGATTTGCCTCTGAGACCATTACATTGCAAAATAGGCCCGATGCAAATCCAAATCAAGCTCCATCTTCACCAAATAAATTATTGTATTATGTCATTAGTTTATTGCTTGGTGCGATTGTTGGAGTAGGAATTGTTTTTATGAAAGAAACATTATCAACAAGATATAATAGTAAAAATGAAGTAGAAAGAACATTGCAATTACCTGTCATTGCTTTGATTCCTCAAATTGAGAATAATGGTGAAAAACATGTTTGATTTTAAGAGATTTAAAAAACGCAATCGTTTTGACCAAGAATATAATATTATTGTTGCCACAAAACCAAATTCTGCTTATGCTGAAAGTTTTCGTAAAATTCCGATTGATTTAAAATATTCTAGCATTGACAAAGAACCAAAAGTCATCCAAATTACTTCATCTGTTGCTGGAGAACATAAAACGACAACCGCAACCAATTTGGCGGCTGTTTATGTTGAACTTGGGCAAAAAGTCATTTTGGTGGATTGCGATTTAAGAAAACCAAAAGTGCACCGTGCTGTGGAAATTTTAAATGACGATGGCTTAACAAGTTTTTTAATTGACAAAATTGACCAAAAGCAACTCATTAAAAAAACAAAATTCAATTTTGACGTTATTAATGCTGGTGAGATCGTTCCTTTCCCTCATGTTGTTTTAAGAAGTGAAAAATTCCGTAATTTGATTCAAGAGCTTCGCAATATATATGATTATGTGATTCTAGATTGTCCTCCAGTGTTGTTGGTGACAGATAGTTTGATTATTTCTGAAGTAGTCGATAAAACAGTATTTGTTGTTAATCAACAATTGACTACAAAAAGTGAAACAAAAGAAGCGATTTCTTTACTTCGTGAATCAAATGCTGATTTGGCGGGGATTGTATTAAGTAACGTCAATCGAAAAATATCTAATTATGGGTATCGATATGGATATCGTTATAAATATCGATATTACTCAAGAAAAGAGTAATGTTTATGATAGATGTCCATACGCACATTTTACCGTTTGTAGATGATGGCTCAGAAGATTTAGAAGAATCTTTGCAAATGATCAAACGGGAGATAGATCAAGGTATTTCGGACATTATCATTACTTCTCATGCTCTTCGGGTTGACTTAAAAAAAGTTCAAAAGCAAGAATTAATGGATGCGTTCGCCAAGTTTCGCACCCTTGTACAAAGTAAATATGATGTGAGATTATATTTAGGACAAGAGGTTGCTTACACTGACAAATTGATCTCACTACTCAAAAATCATGAATTGTTAACCATCAATAACAGTGAATATTTGTTGTTAGAACTTCCTTTTCATGAAGCAATTACTGATATTGATGAAGTGATTTATAGTTGCCGTGTTCTTGGATACAAAGTTATCATTGCTCATGTAGAACGATATTCCTACTATAATTTCAAACAACTTGTAGAAGTAAAAAATATGGGAGTGTTTTTCCAAGTAAATAGCAATAGTATCACAGGAAGAAGTGGAAAAGAATTGCAAAAACTTGCCTTCAAGTTGCTGAAAAACAATATGGTAGAATTGGTTGGAAGTGATGTTCATGCCTTTCGATATAATGACATGGATGAAGCTTATAAAATCATTGGTAAGCGTTGTGGACAAGAGAAAGCAGATGCTGTCTTTCATAATAATGCGAAAAAAATGTTCAATATAAATTAATCTTGGGAAAAATCTTGAATTAAGCAATTATTTTTAGTATAATACCATGGAAAGAAGAAGTGAGGAAAAAAATGAAAAAAATCATTTCATATTTATTATTTACCATATTTGCCCTTTTGTTGGTTGGCTGTAAGACAGATGATCCTGTTTATACGCTATCTTTAACTGGTGCTGATACCGTGAAGGCTGGAGAATCGATTACTCTAATTGCTACTTCAACAAAACCAGAAGCTGTATTTGTTTGGAGTTCTTCTGAACCTACCATTGCTACTGTTGCAAATGGGGTTGTTACTGGTGTTGCAAAAGGCTCATCAGTCATCAAAGTGACTGTTGAAGGTGTTGGTGAAAAGACATTAACAGTCGAGGTAACCGAAGAGATCATTGTTATTCCACCAAAGGAATTTACACCTGCTGAATTAAAAGTTTTACTTGAAGAGGTACTTGCGGATTACGAAGAAGCTCTTTCTGGCTATGCGAAAATTGAAGCTGTGAATGGCGAGCAAGTATTATCAAGCGAATTAATGTTTAATTTCAACAGTGAACCTGGAATTGATTCTATGATGTACACACTCAATGGCAGTGAAGTGGCTCATGTCTATGTAAAAGATGGCTTTGCTTACATGCTTCGCAATCAATTGAAGACAAAAGCAGAAATGACACCAACCGAAGAAGCAACCATTATCAATAACTACGGGTTTGATAAATTTGCAGCGAGTGTTGCTGCTTTCTATTCTGAAGTTGAATTTTATGATTCATTGACATTTGTTTCACGAGTTGAAAATGTTTGTACTTATCAATTAAATCTTGCAAATTACTTAGGTGATGTCTTTGTAACAGAAGGAAAAGATTCAATCACCTTAAAAGTATATTTAACAGAAGATGATGTTGTTTTAAAAGTGGAAACTTTAATCGTTGAAGGAACAAACAATAATTATACCATTTTAGAATTCAAAGGTTTGGGTGCACAAACAATCACTTATCCGATTGATTTAGATCAATACGAATAATAGAAAAAGAACTATTTAGGGAACTAAATAGTTTTTTTATTTGGAAAGCACAAAAAGGGGTTTAAAAAAGAAAGCGTTTGTGATAAAATAAATGGGGAATAAAAAATATGAAAAGTATCGATTTAAGGTCTTTGGGAAAACAAAGCATTTCTTTTTATTTGGCATTAGAACAGTATTTGTTGCCGTTAATACAAGAAGATTTGTTTTTTTTATGGGATTTGCATCCTTCCATAATTGTTGGCCGCAATCAATTGATTGCGAGTGAAGTAAACATGGATTTTGTAACAAAACATCATATTCCTATATTTCGTCGACCAACTGGTGGTGGAACCGTATTTGCGGATGAAGGATGTTTTATGTTTACGTTCTTATCAAAAAACACCAATCGTGAGCAAGTATTTTATCAGTATTTATCACAAATGAAAGACTTTTTTCAGACTTTGGGGTTAAATGTTGAATTGTCAGGACGAAATGATTTGTTGTTTTTAGGAAAGAAATTTTCAGGAAATGCTTTTTTAAACAATCAATATGGTTCCATTTTACATGGCACAGTTTTGTATAACACAGATTTAGAATTTTTAGTTAACGCACTTACACCCGATGATGCAAAATTGATTTCAAAAGGCATTAAGAGTGTGCGTGAACGTGTCATTAATCTGCGAGAGTATGTTAAAATATCAATTGAGGAACTAATGTTTAAAATGTGGTCTTTTTTTACAACATCTAGCATCATGCTAGCACAAGAGGATATTTCACAAGTTTTAAAAATAGAAGAAAAATACTTATCAAAAGAATGGCTTAATTATCATGAACCTCCCTTTACTGTAAAAGCAAAGAAACGGTTTTCTTGGGGTTTGGTAGAAGCATTTGTTGATGTGAAAAGAGAAAAAATAACTTCTTTGGAGTTGACTGGTGACTATTTTGAAAAGCAACCGATTGTGAAATGGTGTCAAGCACTTATTGGTAGTAATTTTAATGAGCAATCATTTTGTGAAATACTGAAAAAAAACAGTATACAAGATTATATAGATGGAGCAGCGGATCAAGATATCATAGATTTAGTATGGAGGAAATCATGAATAAAACGATTTTGTATGATGAACATGTTAGGTTAGGCGGTAAAATTGTTGAGTTTGCTGGTTATTTATTGCCAATTGAGTACACAGGAATCGGCAATGAACATCAAGCGGTTAGAGATGCATGTGGTGTTTTTGATGTCTCACACATGGGAGAAATTGAAATAACTGGAAAAGATACCATTTCTTTTATCAATCACATTTTCACAAATGAAGTTTCTAATGTTGAAGCAAAGAGAATGATTTACGGAATGATGCTCTATCCTCACGGAGGAGTGGTTGATGATATGATGGTTTATAAGTATGACAACCATCATTGTTTATTGGTCGTGAATGCCAGCAACAAAGATAAGGATTACCAATGGATTTTATCGCATCAACAAGGATTTGATGTCGTGATAAAAGATCGATCTAGTGAGTATTCACAACTTGCTTTGCAAGGGCCAAATGCAGAAAATATTCTGCAACCTCTTACAAATAATCCCTTATCCAATTTGAAATTGTTTGATTTTGATCATATGTTTATTTTGAATCATGAGTTTTTGGTGTCACGAAGTGGATATACCGGATCTGATGGTTTTGAAATATATGGTAGCAACAATCATATCTTGGAAATGTTTCAATTGTTTTCACAAAATCCTGAAATCACATTGTGTGGATTAGGATGCCGTGATACATTGCGATTTGAAGCATCTATGCCGCTTTATGGTCATGAGATTGATGATTCTATCAATCCTTTAGAAGCAGGTTTAAATTATGGTGTAAAACTAGAGAAGCAGTTTATTGGTAGCGACGTTTTGGTCGAAGCTTTGAAAACA
>CAZYFI010000078.1:0-5378 GCA_964646985.1 uncultured Bacteroidales bacterium | reverse complement strand
AAAATCAAAGTTGGTATCTTTAAAATAATTATAATAAATGATATAATAAGTCCGTCCTTTCTTAGTTAAATCTGGCGATTTAATTATAGTAAAGGACTTTTTTTGATTCAATAAAAAAGTGGCTTTCAAGAATTCTGTTGATTATCAACAAAATTTTTTGACAGCCTACATTTTCAACAAAATTTTTGACTTACCTGTTTTTTCATTTCACGAACAAATAAATGAAAAAAGGGTGAAAAAAAGAAAGCTTTTGTGTTATAATTTAGTAAATTTGATGAAAAGCAAGTGAGGTTAAAAATGAAAACAATCAAAATGTTATTATTTCTTATTTTATCTATTGTTTTTATATCAACAATCTCTTTGCGTGTGAATGCTGATTTTGGACCAAAACCTTTTGTACATATTACCATCATTGGGATGGAAAATAAAACTTACACAGCAACTTTAATATCAAAAGAAGCAAATGGACCTAATTTCTTCTATGAAGATTACCTGGAGTTTGGAGATCCATGGATGGATTATCATCCGATTATGGAATACGTTGATACTGATGGTTATAAATGGATTGGAAATCATTGGAATCTAGAAGGAAATGATGAATTTGAATGGAGTTACTATCCTCCTTCTGATTTTAAGGTGCTGATTATGACAGAAGACAATGTAACCTATACTACAGGAGCAATAGAAAGATATGCTTTTGGTTCTTATTTTCAGGTAGATGCCTCTAATGTAATAGATGGAGAGTTGGCTGGAGTGAGGGTGATTGAAACAATATCACCCAATTACAATTATGTTCGCGAAATATTGGCTTTTTTCATTCGCTTGATAGTAACACTAGGAATAGAACTTGCTCTCGCTTTGGCCTTTGGGTTTCGTAAGAAAAATGAGATATATGCCATTTTAGTAGTGAATACCATTACATTAGTTTTCTTACATGCTTTGCTTAATGTGACAACTTACTATGAAGGAGAGTTTTTAGCCATTGGTTTTTTTATTCTTGGAGAAATGATTGTCTTTCTTGTAGAATCCATCTTTTACCTCTTTTATTTTCAGAAGAAAAAAGCAAGAGCTTTTTTCTATGGCATTTTAGCGAATCTTTTATCTTGTGGAATGGGACTTTTGCTATTTATCTTAGAAAAGGCAATTTAATAACCAATGATAGTTGTCTTTATTTACTTCCATAGAATGAAGGAAACAATATGAGTGCTTGGGAATCATTGATTTCAATCGCTTTATTCAAAGCACTTGCCTTAACTTTAACTTGTGAGTTGTTGGTTTTGGTATTATTTAGAGTTGATAAGAAAATATTACTTGTTGGTTTTATTTTAAATATCTTTTCCAATATCTCGATGAATTTGCTTATAGGAACACTAAATCCTATAAATTATGATTTATTTGTTTTATTTTGTGAAGTAATTGTGGTCATCATTGAGTTTTGCATATATTACCTCTTCATGAGAGATGGAAAGAAAGCATTGTTGATTTCATTCCTTGCTAATTTCGCAAGTTATATCATGGGAATGTTATTGATGAATATCATATATTAGGAGGAAGAAATGAGAAAAACGAATTTGCTTTTATTATTTTTGTTATTGATGGTATTAACTGGGTGCTACAATTATGACCGAGGGTCCGTGTATGGAAGATTCGTGGGAATTCAATTTTTTGATCAAGATGGGAATGAAATAATCGGTGAGATGATTGATTATTTTTCTGATCAGAGTTTATTTGAAAAAGACGAAATCGTTGCATTAAGCAATCCAATGAAACCACTTAATTCACCGGCTCCAGTCGAATACTACTATTGTGCCAGTGTCGTTGCACAAAGTGATGTAACAGTCCGAATGAAGATTGAGCCAGTTAATGATTACCAGTTTTTTAGTATTTCTATCAATAGCGTTTATTATGAAGAAGAAGATTTATTGAAAGTAGAAGAAATCGAAGGGTTTATTTATTTAGATTTTCTTTGCACAGCAGTCAGTAACGAAAATAAAATGTTTCACATTTATGATTTTAAAATGAAAAAAGAAATTTCTGGTGTAACGAGATACCGAAGTGGATCAAGAAATATTGTCGGACGTTCTTATTATAGTGGTTTTTATTTTATGTTTGATGAATAAAAGTTAACACTCTTTTTAGAAAGAGTGTTTTTTTGTGAAAAATTTTTCATTGCTTGCTTGTATGAGAAGTGCTGTAATGACACTAGAGGTGAGAACATGCGCTCATATTCTGAACGAAAAAAAAGGTTTTTAGAAAAGCAAAAACGAGCTGTTGTGCAAAATTGGCTTTCTTCTTTTGTTGTTACAGCCGTTGTTGTTGTTGCTGCAGTCGTTATTGTTCCTAGAATTCCCAAAGCAAGCATCATCACAACTGAAGTCTTTGGGAATGATGTCTACTATCAAGTCGAAGTTGAGGATTCTGATGCCACGATTGTAGAAGGTAGTTTAAAAATTGTAGCAAAATCAGCGACAGAACAGCATGAACAAAGTTTAACGCTTGGTTGGCAACAAGGAAGTTTTGGCACTTTAAATCCCAACACCGATTATGAAATTCAGGTGCTTGCATCCTATGGATTTGGGGAAGGTGTTTTAGCAAAATCTTCGGTAAAAACAAAAGCAAATTATGGAGGGCGAATCATTGGGTGGAGTGAGGTTTCTCAAGATCCAATTAGTACCAATGAAATGCTCTTGTTAGAGATAACAACCCGTTATAATGATTTAAAAAATGAAATTGCCAGTGTCAGACTAAAATATGCGACTTTGTTTTTAGAAGAAGTGCCACAAGATGGATCACAACCACTTGATTTGGTGTATTCGGAAATTGTGATTACAAGTTATGATCAAGTATCACAAATTGAGCTATTTGCTTATGAAACGGTCCAAATCTATTTGATCTTAGAAGCAACACTTATTACCAATGAAATCATTGTGCTTGATCAAACAAATTTCCCATCGCCACTTAAACTACATGCTTCTTTTTATGAAAAAGATGTGGGACCAAATTATGTAGAAGTATTTGTTTATCCTGATTTTTACACCCGAACAGACATCGTTTATCAAGTAAATCTCATCAAAGAAGGAGAAATACTGGCAACCAAAGAAATAACGTATGAGGAAGGTGAAGGTAGTCAAGAAGAATCGACATCGGTTTTGTTTTCTAGATTAAAGACGCTGACAAAATACCATGTGCAATTGCTAGCAAAGTATGTAGATACCATCACAAATCTGATGGTTGAGGTAGAATTAGGATGGTTGGATTTATCTACAACACCACCTTATAGTTACAACATAACAAGTGAAAGGTCAATGGATCAGCTCAATATCACAATCGAGTTGAATGATCCAAATACCGTTTTATCAGATATTAGTTTTTACGTTTATACCATAGAAGATGGGATAGATGTCTATCAATCTTATATGGAAGGAGTCATAATTGATTCCCAGGTTACCATCAGCATTCCGGCAACAGAAGGAATGACTTATAAAGTGCAAGTGAATGCCACAAAAACGATTGATGAAAATACAATTTATCAATGGTTACAAATCGCCACAATTGTGAAATAAGAACTAAGGAGAAAAGTATGTTTCAAAATTTTAAATCAAAATCAAAAAAAAAAAAAACAAGAATCATTGTAACAGCTAGTATTATTTTTGTATTGCTGTTTTTGGGAATTGCCACTCCGCTTATTTTTCAAGGTACCTTGTTTGATGATATCATATCCAACAGTATCGGTAAGTTCTTCAATATTGTGAAATTCTTTGCTGATAATTATGTCAACATGATTGAAAGCATAGCCATCATTATCTTTATGTGGATTATCAATCAAGTTTTGAAATTGTTAGTGAGGGTGTTTTCAAGAAAAGGACACCGAAGCGAAACAATTGGTGATTTGCTTGTTAGTGTGATACGTTATTCTAGTGTTATCATTGCTATTTTCTTGATATTAAGCGCTTGGGGCGTACAGACTCCTACACTACTGGCTAGTGCTGGTATTTTGGGGTTGGCAGTTAGCTTTGGGGCACAAAGTTTAATTGAAGATGTATTAAGTGGTTTGTTTATTATTTTTGAGAACCAATTTAAAGTTGGTGATGTGATTCAAATTGATGAATTTCGAGGAATGGTGACCGAAATTGGCATTAGGACAACGAAATTTGAAGACATCAATGGCGATATCAAAACCATCAACAATTCTGATATACGTAGTGCCATCAATACTTCTTCACATCTATCCCCAGCCATTTGTGATATCTCCATTGGTTATGGAGAAGACTTGAAGCGAGTTGAAAAAGTCATCAATGACAACTTGGCAAAAATCAAAAAAGATATTCCTGATATTGGAGAAGGTCCTTATTATCGTGGTGTTCAAAGTCTAGGTGATTCTTCAGTTGTCATTCGAATTTATGCGAAAACAGAAGAATCAAAAAAATACCAAGTCTCACGCGATTTAAATCGCGCAATGAAAATATTATTTGATGAAAACGGAATTGGAATTCCGTTCCCTCAAATTGTTGTTCATCAAGCAGAGGCAAAAAAGCCAGAATAGCAGTATAAATGACAAAACTCTTTTTAAATGCGTTTCAATTGTGGAGTTTGTTTCACTTGCTGTTTTTTCTAGCTCCCTTCTTCATGGCATTGCTCTTGTACGTTTTTTTAAAGAAGAAACCCGAAAGCACGAAAAGAAAAGTAGGAGTCATCTTAGCAATCATAACGGTAATTGATTTATTGTTACGTAATATTGAGATATTTGTTGTGCATAATTTTCAAATCCAACCAGATATCATACCACTGCAAGTTTGTCACTTGGCAACCTTCATTTTATTGGCAGCTTTTTTGTATAAAAGCAATACCATGTTTGCGATAGCTTTTTGCTTTAATTTTCCTTTGGCACTACTTAGCATTGTGTTTGCAGGTGGACTCGCTATTATGCCAACCTTATTCAGTTTTTAAGCTATGGCTTACTTGGTTGGACATATTATGATTGTCGGTCTCACTATTTGGGCACTTTTTTCTGGGTTGTTTCAAATTGATTGGAAAGCGCAAAAACAAAGCATGATTATCATTTTTTTAAGTTTTTTATTTATGATTGTCATCAATCAAGTCAATCAACGACTGATGCCTGATTATGTATCGAATTACTTCTTTACTTCTTTGCCTGAACCCAATACACCATTGGTGTGGTTTTATGAATGGGGAAAAGAAACGGTATTTTTAGGATTGAAAGTGAATTGGGTTTATCTGTTTTTTACAATGCTATTTGGCTTTGCCATTTACTTTTTATCACTATATCTTTATCGATTCTTTGTTCGCTATATCAAGCCAAAATTGGACATCTAAGATGTCCTTTTTTTATTGGCATTTTTATGTTATAATAATGCAAG
>CAZYFI010000077.1:0-5402 GCA_964646985.1 uncultured Bacteroidales bacterium | reverse complement strand
AGGTGGACGAAAAAGTAGAATATGCACTAGAAGGCTCAGTGTTTATTGCTGGTAGTGCTGTTCAATGGTTACGTGATGGACTTCGCATGTTTAAAAATTCCAAAGACTGTGAAGCTTACTCAGAACGAGAGCCTTATTCCAACGGAGTTTATGTTGTTCCTGCTTTTGTTGGCTTGGGAACGCCTTATTGGGATAATGATGCAAGAGGAGCAGTTTTTGGCTTAACAAGATCAACCAAGAAAGAACATTTCATCAACGCAACAGTGGAATCCATTGCTTATCAAACGAAAGACGTGATGGAAGTCATGAAAAGTGAATCAGGGCTTCAAATTAAAAGTATGGCAGTTGATGGTGGGGCTAGTGCAAATGATTATTTGATGCAATTTCAAGCAAATTTGCTAGATTGTAAAATACTTCGACCAGAATGTTTGGAAACGACAGCTTTAGGAGCTGCATACCTTGCAGGATTAGCTGTGAAATTATGGAAAGATAAAGAAGAAATAAAAAAATTTCGAACAATTGATAAAATATTTATGAGTAAAATTGATGAAAAAAAACGCGAGCAGTTATATCATGGTTGGAAGGTTGCCGTTAAAGCTACACGCGAGTTTAAACTATAGGTGTAATATGTACGATGTAATAATAATTGGGGCAGGTGTCAATGGAGCATTCGTTGCCCATGAGCTGGCAAAATATAAACTAGATGTACTAGTTATTGAAAAAGAAAATGATGTGGGAAACATCACAAGTTGCGCAAATAGCGCCATTATTCATTCGGGTTATGACCCGCATCCCCATACACTAAAAGCCAAACTAAATGTTTTGGGAAATATGATGTATGATCAAATTTGTCAAGATTTGGATGTTGAATTTTCCCGAATAGGGTCTTTGACTTTAGCTTCAACTGATGAGGAGATTGCCCAGATTCCTAGTTTAATGAATCGAGCTATGGAAAACAAAGTAGAAGTACAACTTTTAGATCAAGAGCAAATTCGGGCAATGGAACCTCATGTTAATCCTTCTGTGAAAACAGGCTTGTTTGCTCCAAGTTGTGGAATAATTAACCCTTTTGAGTTAGTCGTTGCTTTGATGGAACAATCCATGGAAAATGGTGTTTTATTACATTTAAATGAAGAAGTTATTCATGTAAAAAAAGAAAATGACTTTTTTGTAGTAAAAACAAACAAACAAGCTTATGAAACCAAAGTAGTTGTCAATGCTGCTGGCTTGCAATCTGATGAAGTTCATAATTGGGTATTTACTCAGAAAGAAAAAGTAATTCCAAGAAAAGGGGAATATTTTGTTCTTGACCATTTTGCAGAATCATATGTTAAACATGTCCTTTTTACCATTCCGACTGAAAAAGGAAAAGGCGTATTGGTTACTCCTACAACTAGTGATAACTATTTGATAGGGCCATCCAGCCACTTTATCGATGACAAAAGCGATTTTGCCACAAACAATGATAAATTAGAACAAGTGCTAGAATCGGCAAAAAAACTTGTCGAAAATATTCCTATGTCAAAATTGATTAGGGAATTTGCTGGATTAAGAGCATATCATGAATCCAATGACTTTGTGATTCAACAAAAAGAGGGCTTTATTGATATTTTGGGGATGCAATCGCCTGGATTGGCTTCGGCACCGGCAACTGCAGTTATGGTAGTTGATTTTATTGAAAAAATTCTACAATTAAAAAAGAAAGAAAATTATAAACCAAAACGCAGACCATTGTACCGTTTGCATCAGTTATTAGCGGAAGAAAGAAACAAACTCATTTCCCAAAATCCTCAGTTTGGAAATATGGTTTGTCGATGTGAGCAAGTATCTGAAGGTGAAGTTGTGGATGCCATCCATCGTCTATGTGGTGCCACCACCATTAAAGGTGTAAAAAAACGTGTTCGACCTGGAGCCGGAAAATGTCAAGGTGGTTTTTGTGAACCATTAATTTTACGCATTTTAGCAAGAGAACTGCACAAACCCTTAGATGATATAAAATATGATCGTGAAGAATCTTACATTTTATTAACTAGAACAAAGGGAAGTGATGACAATGATGAATTATGATTTGGTAGTGGTTGGTGGTGGAAGCGCAGGGTTGGCCAGTGCAATCAGTGCTTATGATCACGGCGTAAGTAAAATCTTAATTTTGGAAAAAGATTCTTATATGGGAGGGATATTACTTCAATGTATTCATAATGGATTTGGACTAACAAAATACAAAGAAGAATTAACAGGACCTGAATATGCGGATCGTTATTTATCGGAATTACAAAAACGTAATATTGAATTTAAAGTACAATCAATGGTACTAAAGATAACAAGTGATTTACAAGTCCATTATTCCAATGCAGTGGATGGATTTCAAATCATTCAATGTAAAGCCATAATTATGGCAACTGGGTGTAGCGAAAGAACAAGAGGAGCAATCAATTTGGCCGGTGATCGAGTTCCTGGAGTACTTACTGCAGGACTTGCGCAAAAATATTTAAATATAGATGGTTACTTGGTAGGAAAACGAGTTTTTATTTTAGGTAGTGGTGATATCGGATTAATCATGGCGAGAAGAATGACATTAGAAGGTGCCAAAGTATTGGGTGTTGCGGAAATTATGCCGTATTCTAATGGATTATCAAGAAACATCGTCCAATGCTTGCATGACTTCGATATTCCTTTGTACTTACATCATACCGTTAAACGAATCATTGGTAAAAATCATGTAGAAAAAGTAATCGTTGCTCAAGTAGATGATCATTTTCAATTCATACCTGGGACAGATCAAGTTTTTGAAGTAGATACTTTGATGTTATCTGTTGGCTTAATACCTTCGATTCCTTTATTAGAAAATATTCATATCGATGTTCATCCCAAAACCAAAGGGCCAATTGTGGATGAATCTTACATGACTAGTATTCCTGGCATTTTCGCTTGTGGAAATGCATTACATGTTCATGATTTGGTTGATTTTGTTAGTATTGAAGCGGAAAAAACAGGTTTTGCGGTGGCAAATTATTTAAAAAAGCTAACTCATACTTCGAATCGCATCATCAAGATTATTCCTGGGAACTTGTTGAGTTATATTTTACCTGATAGAGTAAATCTTGATGCCGTAGAAAAAGTAACCTTTAATTTTCGGGTTTCACAACCTGTATATGAAACAATTATCAATATCAACCTCAATGGTAAGTTATTGAAAAAAATCAAGAAGTCATTTATGCTTCCTGCTGAAATGGAAAGTATCGAATTGCTTTCTAGCCAATTAGAACCAGGAACATTAGAAGTAGAGGTCGCCAATGCGTGATTTGGTTTGTATAGTCTGTCCACGTGGATGCCGCCTTAAAGTTGATGAAAATATGGTTGTCACCGGAAATTATTGTAAACGTGGAACCACATATGCGCTAAATGAATTGATTAAACCGATGAGAATGGTCACATCTACAGTTAAAATTGATAGTATCATAATTGAAAGATTGCCAGTTGTTACCGAAAAACCTATTCCAAAAGAAAAAATATTTGCTGTTATGGAAGCCATAAATCAGGTGCAAGTGAAAGCACCAGTAAAAATACATGATGTCATTATCGAAAATGTTTTAAATCTTGGAGTAAATATTATTGCAACAAGAAGCATTGAAAAATAACGGATTAGCTAAATGGATTTTGTTAATCCGTTTTTCAATACATTTTTGTTGTGAAAATGAGGGAAAAATGATATAATAACAAAAAGGTGATTTTATGAGTATTGTTAAATTATGTGCATTAGGTGGGCTCGGTGAGAACGGAAAAAACATGTATCTTATCGAAGCTGAAGATAAAATTTTTATTCTTGATGCTGGGTTAAAACATCCTAGTTTTGATTTGTTTGGTATTGATGCTGTTATGCCTGACATTAGCTATTTAAAAGAAAATGCCCATAGAATTGCGGGGGTTTTTTTAACACATGGTCATGATGATCATATTGGAGCAGTTCCAGAATTGCTTCGGCATTTAAATGTACCGATTTATGGGAGTAAGTTTACCCTTGCTTTGGTTGAAGCGGAAATGATTGAAGCAGGTCTAAATATTGCCAATTATCGTTTATTTAGAGTCGATGATGAAAAGAAATACTATTTTGGAAATGTCTATGTTTCTTTTTTTACTTTAAATCATAGTATTCCTGAAAGTTTAGGAATATCTGTGCATACTTTAGATGGCGCAATTGTTTATGCTCCAGATTTTACTTTGGCAAGTAGTTCTGATCCAAAATATCGTACAAATTATGGAAAAATAAGTGAAATTGGCAAAAGTAAAGTGCTAGCTTTGTTGACAGAAAGTTTGGGAACCTCAAATTTAGGGCGTGTTAGCAATGATTATGCTTTAATTCATTCTCTTACTGATATTTTACAATCCAATCAGAGAATTATTTTTTCGATGTTTTCCAATGAACTTCAAAGAATTCAAAAAGTAGTTAATATTTGTATTCAGCATAACCGAAAAATTGCCATCATTGGCAAAAAAGCGCAAAAAACCATCAATGTTGCCATGAATAATAATTATTTAAAGATTCCTAGTGAAAAATTGGTTAATTTAAAATATATTAATGATGAAAATCAAAATGACGCTTCTGATCTTGCTATTTTCATTACAGGAGTTCGTCACGAGCCTTACTATACCATGCAAAGAATGGCTTCGGGGAATGATAGACTTGTTAGAATTACTGACCAAGATCATTTAGTAATTATATCTCAACCTACAACTGGCACAGAAAAAATAGCGACGAAAGCGTTAAGTGTTTTGCATCGTTTGGGAGCAAAAATAACAATCATTTCGAAAGATCAATTGCAAAGTTCTCATGCAGACAGTGAAGATTTAAAAATGATGTACGAAATGTTGATGCCTAAATATATCGTTCCCGTTTGTGGTGAGTACCGTCACCAATTTATGCAAAAAAATGTCGCCTTAGAATCAGGTTATACTGAAGACAAAGTTTTGGTCATTGACAATGGTGATATGATTACATTTAAAGATGGCACTTTCGGAGGTAATAAATCAAAGATTTCTGTTGGTGATGTTTTAGTAGATGGTTCGATTGTTGGCGATATCAATGAAATAGTCCTCAAAGATCGTGAAATGTTGGGAAATGATGGCATTGTTATTGTGGTAATTAATATCGATTCTTTAACAAAACAAATCGTTTCTGGCCCAAAAGTAGTTTTAAAAGGGTTCTTTTTGGGAGAAACTGCAATTGATGTAACGAAAGCTTTAACTGAATTATCAGAAAATTTAATTCATAAATTTTTCAGTCGCAAACAATTTGACTGGAGTGAATTAAAAAACAATTTGCGTGATTCCATTAGCAAACAAATATATTCACTCACAAAGAAAAACCCAATTATTATGCCTGTCATCATTGATGTAGAAGCAAA
>CAZYFI010000076.1:5322-5688 GCA_964646985.1 uncultured Bacteroidales bacterium | reverse complement strand
TTCGGATTTTGAGTATTATATAATTCAAAAAGATAGTACTCTATCAGGATATGAAATCATTCTTCCTGAACATATCCTTTGGAACATGAGTGAAGAGCAATTAGACAGTGCCCTTGTTACTTTAAACGGAAAAACAACCAGCGTAGTAAAAGGAGAGTTGGTAAAAGGTGATGAAGCTTTGCGTGTCAGTCCTGCATTTTTCAATGAATTGCTTATCAACGAAGATTTCCAATACACCATTAATTTGAAAGATAGTGATGACACAAACCGTATGATCCAAAAATTAAAAGACAATGGATATTACGCCTTTTCTCCATACTTGGCTTCACAATCACTGGATTTTGATGCCATATTTAGCATCGTTAC
>CAZYFI010000076.1:0-5312 GCA_964646985.1 uncultured Bacteroidales bacterium | reverse complement strand
AATTATTTTCTGCAGCTGGTGTTGTATTTAGCATACTCGTTATTTTCATTATTTCTTATTTGGTTGTAAAAACCATTTTGCTTAGTAAGAAAAAAGATTATACTATTTTACGAATTATTGGGCTCAATTTTAAAGAATTGAAGTATGTCATTGTAACCGAAATAATAAGTGTTTTTTTGATTGCTTTGGTATGTGTGCTGAGTTTATTTTCGCTCATTATTACAAAAGTAGATGCTATCGCTGATTTCCTTGGTGATTCTATAGATTTCAATGATTATTTAGGATTGGTTTTCGCATCGTTTGCTGTTATGCTTTTGATATCTTGGCAGTTTACAAAAATGATGACGAAAAAGAGTTTATTTATGAATTTAAAGGTTGATGGTGATTAATATGATTAAAGTTAGTAATTTACATAAATATTTTAACCGCAATAAACCAAATGAAATTCACGTTATTAATAATATCAATTTGTCTTTTCCAAATACCGGTTTGGTGTGTTTGCTTGGTCCATCAGGAAGCGGAAAAACAACTTTAATGAATGTCATTAGTGGCCTTGATCGTGTCCAAGGAGGGTCGATACAAGTCCATGAGCATGTCATAACGAGGTATCATGCCAATGAGTGGGATTTGATTCGCAATCGCTACTTTGGTTATGTGTTCCAAAACTATATTTTGTTGCCAGATTTAACGGTTTATCAGAATCTGGAATTTGTTCTAAAAATGTTTGAGTTAACAAAAGAACAAATAGATCAAAGAATAGATTATGCACTCAATGCTGTGGGAATGGTGAAGTATAAAAAAAGACGTCCCACCCAGCTCTCTGGTGGCCAACAACAACGTGTTGCCATTGCCAGAGCTTTGGTGAAAGCACCGGATGTCATTGTTGCCGATGAGCCTACGGGAAATCTTGATGAAAAAAATACTTTACAAATCATGAATATCATCAAGAAAGTATCACAAGAATGCTTGGTCATCATGGTTACTCATGAGAGAAGATTGGCTGATTTTTTTGCTGATCAAATCATTGAATTAAAAGATGGTCAAATCGTGAGTGAAAGAAATGTAAGTCAAGACTCAGAATTTCAAAGTTTGTATGATACCAATATTTATTTAGGAGAGTTAGAAAACAAACAGATAGAAGCAGAACAATTAAAAGTTGATTTTTATGCTGATAAACCTACTGAGCCACTTAAGTTAAGTGTCATTTTCAAAGACAATACCTTTTACATTCACACAAGTCAAGATAATATCAAAATTAAATTTTTAGATAAATCCAGCGAAACGAAAATCATTCCTGGGAAAAAACCAATAATCAAACTCGATGATGTAAATCGTTTTGAATATGAATTGCCGAAAATACCCAAATCAGTGAAAGAAAAAGCAGCTGCAATCAAATATCGCGATACCTTTAAAATGGCGATACGATATTTATCAAATTTAACCAAGCGAAAAAAATTATTATTTGTCGTTATGTTTTTATCAGCAATTTTAGTGGTTTCTGGAATTACAAAACTATACTCAGCGGTTAAAATTGATGAGCGAGAGTTTTTATTTGAAAACCGAAATTTGATAGAAATCAAACGCATTGATGACTTTGATTTAGATGATGTTACAAGTTTGCAAACCAAAATTGGTGATGCCTTAATTCTCCCAAATCCTGGTTATTCCTCAATCAATCGATATTCTTTTGATGTTTTTGCCCAAACACGTAACAATTCAGGAGACATGCCAAAACATTCTTTATTGCCACTTTCTTTGCTTGATAATCCGCAAATGTTTCTTGGAACCCTGCCAACCAATCCAAAAGATATTGTGATTGATAAATGGTTGGCCGATGCCATCATAGAAAATTATTCTTTTAAAGAAATGGGAGGAAATTTCTATGAACAACTCATTGGGCAAGATTATTTTAAAAATTATGGTGAGAGCTTTGGAAAAATAGTTGGCATTGTAAATACCAATAATCCAACTATTTATGTTTCAGATGAACTTTTTTATCTAAATGCATTACAAACAAATGATTCTCAATCGATGGCGAATGCGAATTTTGACAACATAACATTAAGAAATATTACTTCTTATGTTTCGATTGCTGATTATCTAGCTTTTTTGGAAAGCAATCAACTAGATGAGCCTGTGAGTCAACCGATTCTGGCAAATATGCAAAAAACCAAACAAGTGTTTGTGAGCTTTCCTTATTTTGAAATCTTTTTGGCAAATGAAACAGATAACAATCATATCTATGCAATCAATGGTGATAAATATGAAGTAATTGGATTAATTAATGATTATGAACCTGTGATTTATTATCATGAAGATAATTTATATGAATTGGCGATGCATTTGTCTTTTGAGGGAAATTTGGCTTATGTGTATTCCCAAAATAAAAAAGCAACCATAAACATTCTTGAAGAAGAAGGACTTAAGGTAAAAGATATTTATCAATTGAACTATGAAGAATACTATGAACAAACATTTGATATTTTTCAGTATATTATGAGCTTGGTGATTCTTGGAGGTTCTTTAATTTTCTTATACTTTATTATGCGATCCAGTTTAATTTCTAGGGTATATGAAGTAGGAGTTTACCGTGCATTGGGAGTAAAAAAAGCCAATGTGTATCGCTTGTTCACTTCTGAAATTATTTTAATTTCAATATTTAGTTCTTTATTGGGTGTCATCGCTTCCTCAATCTTTATTCAACAAGTGAATAAAGTAGCTGGTATGGAATTATTTGAATACCCATGGTTTATCAGTTTTATTTCAATTGCCTTTTTATTTTTGTGCAATTTAGGAATTGGGATTATTCCAGTTTATAGTTTGATGAAATTGACGCCATCACAAATTTTAAGTAAATACGATATATAAGATAAAAAAAGCAAGCATCCAATATAACAAATGTTATATTTGGTACTTGCTTTTCGCTTTTAATAACCAATCAAGAACCCAAGAATAAGCAACCCCACGGTTAACCCAAGAACAATGAATTGTAATACAAATGTTTTCTTGAGCCATTTTACATAACTAAAGGAAGATATACCCAGGGCGATCAACAGGACTGGATTTGTAGGATAGATTAAATCAGTGAAACCATCGCCAAATATAAAAGCCAATAAGGCAATATTTTGGGTGATTCCCAAATCTTTTGCAATGATTGAGATAATAGGGATAATTAAAATTACTTTTGCACTTGCAGAACCGATAAAAAATTGTATGATTAAAATCACCAAATAAATGAATAAAATTCCAAGTATAGGAGAAGAACCGGAAAATAAGTCGACAATATGTTTGATGACGGTTCCCATTATTTGAGAATCTTCAAGGATAAATTTAATCGATGCGGCAAGGGCGATCATAATGATTGCTGGTAATAACGAAACAACACCGGACCAAAATATTTTAGCAACAGCAATGAAACGATTGCCAATCATCATTCCACAAATAAAAATTCCAAATAAGAAAGAAAGAGCAATGACTGGAATGGTATAATCTTGCAAGAAAGAGATGGAAGAAGATAATACAATGGCAAGTAAAACCCATAAAAAGAAGAAAGCGTAAACGCGTAAAATCTTTTTGTCATAGACTTCAAAATTCTCATTGGGATTAATGATTGCTAGTTTCTTTTGATCTGACTCATACGTTGGAGAAGATTCTGGTTTTTTTTCAATTTTCTTTACATGGATGGTTAAAAATAAACAAAGAATGATATACATGATTATAAAAATAATCAAACGGAACCAAAAACCTTCTAAAATTTGTAATCCCATTTGTTCACTAGCAAGACCAATTGTAAAAGGATTGGTTAATGCAGTGGAAAAGCCAAATCCCGTTGCAAGCAAACACATTCCTAAACCAGTAAAGGTATCCCAGCCTAGCGATAATGCTAAAATGATGATAATTGGTAAAAGGGTGACAGCTTCTTCAAAAATTCCAAATAAGGAACCAAGAAGCATGAAAAATAAAGTAACGATGTATAGAAGTATATATTTACGGGTCTTAAACTTACTGATTAAAAAACTAATTAAGGCTTTAATACCATGGGTTTTGTCCATAACATTAAATGACCCACCAAGTATTAAGATGAAAAGAGAGATTACAATGACTTTTAATCCATCACTGCCTCCAAACAAACGAACTGGAGAGGTGATAAATTTCCAAAAAGGATATCCTTTTCCACCAATAAATAAGTATACATTGGTAATCTCATCGTACATGCCTTTCTCAATGAAAAAGGTCATAACATAGACCATAATCATAAAACTGATTAATATCAGGCAAACGGTAATAAACGAACGTTTATTGATTTTTAAGATTTTATCTTCACTCATTGTTTTTATCCTTTATGTATTTTTGGTGTAATAATTCCCCAACAATGGACCATTTTACACATTCCCGAATTTGATCAGGAATAAAATAATAGAGGGTATCATTGTGATAAATTTCAAAGTCTTCATTGACACCAAAAGGGATTGCGGGAACATTGGCTAATTTGAATAATATTGTTTGTTTTTCATTGTGTAAGGTTCCAATGAATTCAACTCCTTGTTTAGACAAGGTTGTGATTCCTTCGCCAACAAAAACAAATCCTTTTCCTTTTGGATCCGGCATTTTGACACGAACATGACTGGAAAAAGAATAATTCGGATTGGAAATGTTGTCTGTTTCTACTTGCTTTTGCCATAAATACCAATCTCTAATCGTTTTTGGGATTTGGTTATGTTCACTTTCTAAATCGTAATAATTGTTTAAATGAACATGAGTATGACAATGATTGCATTCTAAATCACTGTTTTTAGCAGTGTAACTGTATTCTTGGTGACATACTGGACATAAATATAAAATATGTTCTAATCCTTCAGCAAATTTCTTTCCTGAATAAAAAACTCGTTTTTTTGCTTGCCATTCATATTCATCGTAATTCATGATGGAAAACAAATCTTGATCGATTTCTTCAACGCTTTTGGTCTGAATTTGTTCTTTTGTAAACATGATGGAATAATTGACTTCTACAAGTCCTTTTCTTGGAACATTTGACCATTTGGGAAATGTGAAGTAACTGCCATGAATTTGGGCATAAACAACATCCATGTTTAAGTTTTTCAATAATTTTCCTGTTGCTGATGTTATATCTTCTAGTGAACCATAAGCACTCAGTCGCCCTTCGGGAGCAAGACCGATATTGCCTTGTTGTTTTTTCACTTTTAAGATATTACGCATAGCTTTTAAATCTGGCTGAAAGAGCATTTTGGGAAAAGCACCAATTTGGTGAAGCAACCAACCAATATCATAGTTGCAAAAGTAATAATAGGCTG
>CAZYFI010000075.1:0-5890 GCA_964646985.1 uncultured Bacteroidales bacterium | reverse complement strand
TTGGGTATGATGGTAACAATTGTAGAAATGGCCGATCAAGTCATGGCACCAATTGATTTAGAAATGGCAATGATTGTTCACGAACATATCACGAACAAAGGAGTAACTCTAATCTTAAAGGATGGGGTAAAAGCTTTTTTGAATCAAGGTAAAAAAGTAGAATTAGCAAGTGGCAAAATAATTGATGCTGATCTTATCATTTTTTCTATTGGAGTACGTCCAGAAAATATGCTGATTAAGCAAGCAAATTTGGCGGTAGGATCTAGAGGAGGGATTATTGTCAATGAGTATTTGCAAACGCAAGACAATCATATTTATGCCATTGGTGATGCCATTGAAGTACAAGATATCGTAAGTCATCAAGCAACGATGATTCCTTTGGCCGGCCCCGTTAACAAGCAAGCAAGAATTGTTGCCAACAACATTTGCGGTTTTCAAGAAAAATATCAAGGGACTATGGGAACTTCAGTTGCAAAAGTGTTTGATTTGGTAGTTGGAGCAACAGGAAACAATGAAAAGTTGCTGAAACAATGGAATAAACCCTATGATGTTGTCCACATTCATCCAAGTTCACATGCTGGATATTACCCCAATGCTACGCCAATCTCGATGAAAATCTTATACAACCCAACAACAGAAGAAATTTATGGTGCCCAAGCTGTTGGTCAAGAAGGAGTTGACAAACGCATGGATGTGCTGGCAACAGCAATATATGCAAAAATGCCTGTTACAAAGTTGAAGAATCTAGAACTCTCTTATGCTCCACCGTTCTCTTCAGCAAAAGACCCCGTAAATATGCTTGGCTTTGTTGCGGAAAACAAATTAAGGAAGTATATTGAAACGTATTCTATTCAAGAAATCGATGCTTTGATAGAGAAAAACGCTTGGATTTTAGATGTTCGTGATGTTGTGGAATTTGAATTAGGCAGCATTCCTCATGCTCATAACATTCCTTTAACAGAATTGCGAGCAAGAATACAAGAAGTACCAAAAGACCAAGAAATTTATGTCTTTTGTCAAACAGGAATTAGAGCTTATACCTCAAGTAGAATTCTCATGCAAGCAGGGTATCAAGTAAAAAACCTTGATGGAGGATATAAGTCGTATCAATGTGTGTATGCTCCCGAAACCAATGTCGGTTGCACAAGTGAAGCGAACGAATTTGGTTTTATCAAAATGAATCAACCACCAAAGGAAGGATTACCAGATATGAAAACAATCAAAGTAGACGCTTGTGGATTACAATGTCCTGGTCCCATTGTACAAGTATACAAAAACATGCAACAATTACAGGATGGAGACATTTTAGAAGTCAAAGCTACGGATTATGGTTTCTTAAAAGATGTTAAGAAATGGTCAGAAAAAACCCAAAATGAATTGCTAGAATTAACAACAGAAGGAAACATCATTACAGCTAAAATTCGTAAGGGAAATCAATTACCAGAAAATAAACATTTGGAAACGAGAAATGATAAAGAAAATACAACCATTGTTGTTTTCAGTCAAGATTTGGATAAAGCAATCGCAGCATTCATTATTGCAACAGGCGCAGCTTCCATGGGTAAAAAAGTATCTTTGTTCTTCACTTTTTGGGGATTGAACATCTTAAGAAAATCAAACCAAGTTCATGTTAAGAAAACTTTGATTGAAAAAATGTTTGGATTTATGATGCCAAGAGGAGTGAAAAAGCTACCGATTTCCAATATGAATATGTTGGGAATGGGACCAGCGATGATCAAGTCCATTATGAAAAAGAAAAATGTTGATTCTCTTCCAACACTGATGAAAAACGCGATGGAAATGGGAGTTAAAATCACAGCCTGTGCCATGTCTATGGATATAATGGGAATCAAAGTAGAAGAACTCATGGATGGCGTTGAAGTTGCTGGGGTTGCATCTTATTTGGCCGAGACTACCGAAGCAAATCATAATTTATTTATTTAGCGAATCAATTGAGATTGGAGGAAGGCAATGATTACAATCAGTTATGTGAATGAACAAAATGAAGTGCAATTTCTAAACAATCAAAATGGTGGTTTTTCTATAGATCATATTGTTCCCAAAAGTTGGATTTATTTACATGAACCCACAGAAGAAGAAATCCACATGATTGTGGAAAAAACAAAAATTAGCGAAACTCTTATTCGCTCAGCATTGGATTCAGAAGAATCAGCGCACATTGATGAAGATGGTAATGTTACCATTATTGTTGTTGATACTCCAGTTGTAAGGATGGAATCAAAGTATCCTGAAGTTGAGCATTATACAACCATCCCGCTTGCAAATCTCATATTTGATGATTATGTGATAACTACTTGTACAAAGAATGATTTGGTGGTTCCGGCCATGATGAAGGCCAACAAAAATTTGTCACCACAAAAGCCAATTCGTTTGATTATTCAATTACTCTATCGGAATGCTTTAATCTTTGTGTCTATTCTAAAAGAGGTAGACAAAGATAGTGAATTCATCCAAAACAAATTGCAAGAAGCACTAAAAAATAGTGATCTGTTTGAACTGATGAATTTAGGAAAATCACTGGTGTATTTATCGACGGCTCTTCATTCCAATCAAATTGTATTAGATAAATTAAAAAACCATCCTTTGTTCCTACAGTTTTCGGATGGGTTAGCTTTGATTGATGATGCGATTATCGAAAATCGGCAAGCAACAGAAATGTGCTCGATACATCGTGAAATTTTAAATGGTTCAATGGATACTTATGCAAGTGTCATTTCTAATAATGTCAACTCGGTTATGAAAACCTTAACGGTACTAACCATTGTGCTGACTATACCAATGTTGGTTGCTAGTTTCTTTGGAATGAATTTTGAACTTCCATTAAACTTAAGAAATGGATTTTGGATTGCACTGACGATTTCCTTGGTATTAAGTATTGTGTTTGGCTATTTTTTAGCACTGTATACAAGCAAACTGAGATATCGTTTCATGAATAGAAGAAGAACAAAAAAATAGGGCTTTTACAGCCCTATTTCTATTGTTCAAAAATTTCTTTGATTTGTTCTGATACCACCGCAAGTGTTTCATCATTTTCTGCAACAATTGGTTCATCATCAAGTGCCGGCCTTATAAACGCCCAACATCCAGAAAATACAAATAGTCCTAAAGTTAGTAATAAAATAAGAAGTAGTTTTTTCATTTTAAGCTCCTTCATTAATGGAAATGACGATGCTTAATCCTGATTCAGAAACATAAGAGTTGGTAACAGAATCAAAGGAAGCATCGGTGTTATCTTTGAGATAACCTGTGTTTAAATCTTCATCATAAGTAACATACGCTCGTTGTAATGGAACGGTCAAATCTTTCCTAATCCCAATGTTTGGATCAACCAAAATATGGGAAGAAAATTCATATAGCCAAAATCCATTGGTTTGCAAATGTCCACCATTTGTGACCCAACGAAGAATATCTTCGTTGCTTTCATTTGCCAAAATCAAAATAACAGATTCTCCCACGGAAGCGCCGTCATTTTCAAAGTTTAGTGTTCCGACATAGACATCAACTATTTCTCCTGCTTCTACAAATCCATATAAGAATGATTGTTCAGAAACGGGATTTACAATATTGACTTGGAAATGGAAGGCTCCTGTAATTGTAATTTGATCAAAAGGATATACGATTATGTCATCTTCCGCTTTTACGGTATTCAACGAAAGCATAAGGAAAAGTGCAATGATTAATAAAAATATTTTTTTCATTTCTTGTCCTCCTCATTTTTTATTATACATAGTTTTTAAAAACTGTCAATTGTTTATTTTTATAACAAATTGAAGAGGCAAGATGATATAATAGTAGAAGTAGATAATGTTTTTATATGGTAAAGCGAAAAGAAATTATTACTGCATTGCTATTGGGAAAAGAAAAGCACTTAAGAAATATAAAAAGAGGATGCAAAATGAAAGATAAATATACTGATTTTAATTCACAAACCATTGATAAATGGATTGAAGAGGGGTGGGAATGGGGGAAGCCTATTTCTCATGAACAATATGAACTTGCAAAACAAGGCGTTTGGAGTGTTTTACTCACCCCAACGAAGCCGATGCCAAAAACCTGGTTTCCCAATTCAATTCAGAATTTAAAAGTTCTCGGATTAGCATCAGGTGGTGGTCAACAAATGCCAATATTTTCTGCACTTGGAGCTGAATGTACCGTTTTGGATTACTCAAAAAAACAAATTGAAAGTGAAGAAATGGTTGCGAAACGAGAAGGATATCAAATTAAAACAATCCTTTATGACATGACGAACCCACTTCCTTTTGCTGATGAGGAATTCGACATTATTTTTCACCCTGTATCTAATTCTTACATAGAAAAAGTAGAACCCTTGTTCCAAGAATGTTTTAGAATATTGAAACAATATGGGATTTTGGTTTGTGGGCTTGATAATGGGGTGAATTATATTAGCGATGATGAAATTACAATCAACAATAAATTACCTTTTAATCCTTTGGAAAATGAAGAACAATATCAAAGTTTACTAAAAGGAAATGACGGAATCCAATTTTCTCATACATTAGAAGAACAAATCGGTGGGCAGTTAAAAGCAGGATTTACTTTAGTTGATTTATTTGAAGATATTAACGGAGAAGGTAGATTACATGATTTGAATGTTCCTTGTTTTATTGCAACAAAATCAATCAAAAAGCCAAGTTAAAACTTGGCTTTTTCTGTGACTAATTTCACAATATTTATCAAAATTTCTGTGCATTTTTCCATTGCCTCAACAGTTACACATTCGTATCTTCCGTGAAAATTGTAGGATCCCGTGCCTAAGTTGGGACAAATAAGTCCTCGATATGTAAGTTGTGCTCCATCAGTTCCTCCTCTTATTGGATGAAAAAAGACCTCAACATTTGCTTGCTTTGTGGCTTCAATTGCAATATCTAATACTTCAGGGTGTTTTTCTACAATTTCTTTCATATTTAGATATTGGTCTTTTATCGTTAATTGAACCGTGTTTGTTCCGTAAACTTCATTTAAATATAAAGCTATTTGTTCCATTTGCTTTTTTTGTTGATGAAATAGATGTTGATCATGATTCCGAATGATGTAATGCATGGTCGTCTTTTCTACATCGCCATTGACATTGTTCAAATGAAAGAAACCTTCATAGTTGTCTGTATGAGAAGGAGTCATAGCACTTGGCAACATGTGGTTGAATTCCATGGCAATCAATAAGCTGTTTTTCATGTGATCTTTTGCATAACCAGGGTGAATGTTAATTCCATGAATGGTTACCACACAAGATGCAGCATTAAAGTTTTCGTAATTAATGATGCCTTCTTTGCTTCCATCCACAGTATAAGCCCATTTCGCATGAAAGTCTTCCGTACGAAAAAATAGTGGGCCTTCGCCTATTTCTTCATCTGGAGTAAAGGCAATTTTAATATCACCATGTTTTATTTGTGGGTTTTGATGAAAATATTCTACCATGGCCATGATTTCTGCAATGCCTGCTTTGTCATCCGCGCCTAGTAAGGTGGTACCATCGGTCACAATTAAAGACTGCCCTTTTAATGTTTTTAAGAATGGAAATTCCGAAACCTTCATCATGATATTCTGCTCTTTGTTTAACACAACATCATTGCCATCATAATCGGCAATGATTCTAGGTTTGATGTTTTCTCCACTCATATCACAAGAAGTATCAAGATGAGCAATGAAGCCAATGGTGTCAATATTCTTTTCACAATTGCTTTTTAATGTTCCATAGACATAACTTTTATCGTCCATATAAGCATCAGAAATACCTAATGTTAGTAATTCTTCTACAAGTACTTTTCCAAGCACTTTTTGTGATTCCGAAGATGGATGGGTGTTTGAGTTGGGATCCGATGTTGTAGGAATCTTAACATATTTTAAAAAA
>CAZYFI010000074.1:0-5893 GCA_964646985.1 uncultured Bacteroidales bacterium | reverse complement strand
TTGCTGATGATTTTGTGACCTTAGTCAAAGCAGCTTTATAAACATTTATATCAAAATATCTTCCCCACTCCTTTATAAGGAGTGGGGTTTTCAAAATCTCCTCATTAAAATAACGTTTTCATTTTATTTTCCTTTGACAATCCCTAAACCTATTGTATAATACTTGCAATAGTCGCTTATAAGCAAACACAAGATGGGTCATTCCTGAGCATACGTGGTTGATATAAATAAGCCTTTTTGGCTTTTTTTGTTTATAAGGGGCAGTCCGTCGAACAAGAGAGTAAAAAGAATCGACCAGTAAAGCGAATCAGAGTGGGTGTGAGTCTGATCAAGGGTATTCTTTCGAACCGCACTTGGGAGGATTTATTCTGAACCAGAGTAGGAATAACGTTCATTAGCGTTAATAATGTTTGAGTGGCTTAAAAGATTTTCTTTAAGCAATAAGAGTGGTACCGCGAAAAATCGTCTCTTTCTTTAGAAATAAAGAAGGAGACTTTTTTATATAAATTTTTCAGGAGGATATTATGAAAAAATTTACAACATTATTATTACTATTACTCACTATTATCATCATGAGTGGATGCCAAAACCAAGCAGCCAACACTCTAAGAGTGGCTGTTTCTCCCGACTATGCACCTTATGAATTTATCGATTTATCCAAAACAGGACAAGACAAATTTGTGGGTTCAGATATCGAACTTGCTAAGTATATTGCAAACAGTTTAGGCAAAGAATTGGTCATTGAAGAAATGGCATTTGATGCTTGCTTGATGGCCATTCAAACAGGAGCTGTGGATATTTCAATTTCCGGCTTTTCTTGGACCCCATCGCGCGCTGAAAATTATCTCTTATCAGAAAGTTATCTTGACGAAGGAGAAGGAGCGCAGCAAGTCCTCATTCTAAAAGAAAATGCAGAGACTTATTTAACACTTGCTGATCTCAATAAGAGCACAGTAAAAGTAGGAGTCCAATCAGCTACCATTCAAAGTGAATTGGTGGATGCGCAACTTCCCAATGCCACTAAGGAATTATTTACAGATTTTGAATTAGCAGTGAATGCTTTAATGAATGGAAATATTGATGCCCTTGCCTTAGCTGAAACCGTCGCTGACATTCGAATTGCTACTAATGATAACTTTATGGTAGTTCCTGAAAACTTCATCTTCCAAGGGGGAAATGTTGTGGTCGCAAAAAAAGGAAATACGGTGTTGGTGGAACAAATCAATGTGATTATTGCTGATGTTGTAGAACAAGGACTCTATAGCGAGTGGCTAGCCGCAGCCCAAGCTTTAGCAATCCAATTAGGAGCAGAAGTTTCTGAATAATAATAGCTAATAGCAATTGCTATTAGCTATTAGCTATCAATTTTTAGTAGAAAGGAGGACCTCCATGGACATTATCGTATTTATACTCGAAACTTACAAAAATATGGTTGAATTTGTCGTTGACAATTTAAATAATTATATCCCAGGACTTTGGCCATTTATTGAAAATGTATGGATGATTCTTTACGACTATTTCCCCCAATTATTAAAAGGATTGGGAGTCACTCTTGAGTTATCAGCGATTACAGTATTCTTTGGCGCATTCATCGGGCTCTTTATATGTCTACTCGTGAAGTCTTCTTCAAAGTTCCTTTCCTTCTTGGGAAAAACGTATGTTGAAGTGATACGTGGAGTTCCTCTTCTATTACAACTTTGTGCTATTTACTTACTTTTTTCATCGACGATTGGGAAATTTATGGCAACTGCTGTAGCCCTTATTCTCAATAGTGGAGCTTATGTTGCTGAAATTATGAGAGCAGGTATTCAGGCAGTCGATAAAGGACAAACTGAAGCAGCAAGAAGCCTTGGATTATCGAAAACGCAAACAATGATTAAAGTGATCTTACCACAAGCGATTCGTAATATTTTGCCAGCGATTGGAAATGAATATGTCACCATCATCAAAGAAACGTCCCTTGCCATGACCTTCTTTGTTGGGGATTTGATGACGGTTCAAAAAGAAATTGGATCCGTCACTTATTTATACCTTGAAGCTTATGTTGCGGTTGCTCTATTCTATTTTGTTTCAACGTTTACCCTTTCTAAATTAATTTTAACAGTCGAAAGGAGGATGAAGCGCAGTGTTGGTTATTCGTAATTTACATAAAAATTTTGGAAAACTTGACGTCTTGCGTGGTATTGATGTCGTCATCAAAACAGGAGAAGTTGTTTCTATCATCGGTCCTAGTGGATCGGGGAAGTCAACCTTTCTTCGTTGCATTAATCTCCTTGAGACGCCTACATATGGGGAAATAACCTATGAAAATCAAACAATTTATGGGAATAAAAAACCACTAAAGGAAGCAAAGCTCAATCAATATCGTCAAAAAATGGGAATGGTCTTCCAACACTTTAATATTTTTCCTCATTTAACCGTTCTTGAAAATATTATTTTATCACCCGTGCAAACAAAGATGATGGAAAAGAATGTGGCAATTGAAAAGGCAAAAGAACTTCTTGTAAAAGTGGGATTATTGGATAAAATAAATGATTACCCTCGTACCTTAAGTGGAGGACAAAAGCAACGTCTTGCCATCATTCGGGCCCTCATCATGAATCCAGAAGTCATGTTGTTTGATGAACCGACAAGTGCTTTAGATCCTGAAATGGTAAAAGATGTTTTAAGTGTTATTAAAGATGTTGTCCATATGGGAATGACCGTTATCATCGTGACGCATGAAATGCGATTTGCTGAGGAGATCAGTCATCGTGTTTTATTCATGGATGAAGGAAGAATCATTGAATCAGGAACTCCTGAGGATTTATTTCATCATCCTAAACAAGAAAGAACCATCAATTTCTTAAGCAAAGTTTTATAAGATAGTTTGATGCCAATAATTATCGTTGACAATTGATATAAAAAGAGTATAATAATAGTGTAATCTTCAGGGCATGGTGAAATTCCAGACCGGCGGTATAGTCCGCGAGCCTTAGGGCATGATTTGGTGCAATTCCAAAACCGATAGTAAAGTCTAGATGAAAGAAGAAACGATCATTTTTGTATCGACTTTTTCAAGTGCCCGTTTATTACGGGCATTTTTTATGAGGAGGCAACATATGATATTAAGTGCATTCACAGATTTCTTAGGTACACAAACATTTAAATATATCATTACAGGGGTTTTTATTGTTTTACTCATTGTGCTCATGATATATTCATATCGTAAAGAAGGAGCGACTCAGTCTCGAAGTTATATCATCAAACGTTTGGTGGTGGTGGCTATTTTTTCAGCCATTTCAATTCTTTTATATCTATTTGGAATTAATATGAATTTATTCATTCCTTTTATGCCATCCTTTTTTGAAATCCATTTTTCAATCATTCCCATTCTCTTGATTGTCGCGTTATATGGTCCTGCTTATGGTGGAATAGCGATAATCATAAAAACTTTAGGGAAGTTGATTTTAGTCACTTCATCAAGTTTTGGAGTTGGAGAACTGGCTGATATCATTATTGGTGTATCGGTTGTATCAATATTTTCTTATTTTTATCATAAAAAAGAATCCACTAAGAATTTGATATTAGCACTCATCATGTCGAGTCTTGTCTGGATTGTTGTGGGTGTATTTATCAATTGGTCAATCATTATTCCTTTTTATATCTATACCATTAATTTTCAAGTGGTTTTTGGGATGATGCAACTGATTCCTGGCATCACAGAAGCCAATTATATGGGCATCTATTTACTCGTTGCTTGTCTTCCCTTTAATGCCATTGCTTCCATCCTCAACATGTTCATTGGTTTTTTTGTGATTAAAGGATTATCTCCTCTCATTCCTCAAATTGGTATCACAAAAAACAATTGACAAATACCCTATTTTAGAGTATAATAACCAAAGTGCAGTAAGAACAGCACTTAAACGGTGATTAGAAAAGACTAACCTGTAGAGGTAGTGAGTAGTCTCGCTGATAGATGAAAACATTTAGTTAATCTCTTTTCTATTCAAATGGTTTAAGTCCTTACAAATCATATATAAGGAGGAAATTAATATGGCACGTTACACAGGTCCTGCTTGGAAGATCTCCCGTCGTTTGGGATTCTCAACTCTTGAAAGCGGGAAAGAATTCGCTATTGGTAAAAATGGCAAAGAAAGAAGAAACTATGCTCCTGGTCAACATGGGCAACGTCGTTCAAAGTTATCTGAATATGGAACACAACTTCAAGAAAAACAAAAAGTTCGTTTCAGTTATGGATTAAATGAACGTCAATTCCGTCGTTATTTCGACATCGCAAAGAACACAAAAGGCAACACTGGCGACAACTTCATGATTCTCTTAGAAACAAGACTTGATAATCTTGTTTATCGTTTGGGATTTGCAGCAACTCGTCGTCAAGCTCGTCAACTTGTAAACCATGCTCACTTCACACTTGATGGCAATAAGGTTAACATTCCATCACAAATCGTACAAGTGGGACAAGTCATTGCTGTGAAAGAAACATCACGTCGTCTTCAAGCTATCCAAGATGCATTAAGTGCAACTATTAGTCGTAAAGAATATCTTTCATTTGATGAAACAAAACTTGCTGGTAAACTTGAACGCTTACCAATGAGAACTGAATTCATGGAAGAAATCAAAGACAACCTAATCGTTGAATTCTATAATCGTTAATCGCAAAAAGCACCCAATAGGGTGCTTTTTTGATATCGAAAATGTTTTCGAATCTTGAAAAAAATTAAGAAATCAGAGAAAAACGATGTTCCATTGAGGTAAGAAAAATCCCATCCTTCAAAAGGAGTATGAACTCCCTGTAGTAAATATTCTTTTAACGCTTGATGAGGCATACCTTTACCTCTTTTCTTTAAAAGATAAAATACAAATTTTGATAACGTTATTGTGTTCCTTTATGATTGACTAAAGAACTTCTACTTATGAATGACATCATAATTGAATTGTAATCACAATGAACTACAAAAATATGGCTTGTAAGAGAACGTTTTATAAAAATCGAGTCTTGCAAGTCGAGGAAGAATGTGCTATAATAGTTCTAGTTTCGTTTTTTTGTTAAAAGACATGAAAAAACGATATCAAAAAGATAAATTAAATGCTAATAATTACGCCAAGGAGGATTAATATGGCAACATTATCAAATTTACCAGCTCATGCAATTGGTCTCAAATCACCTAAAGTTTTTAGTCGTGTTCGTTCAACCATCGAAACTGCTTTCTATCGTAACAACGTGATTGAAGTCACCACCCTAGCTCAAGCATACGAACTTGCGAAGGCTGCCAAAGGAACCATTATTACCGATCAAATCGTCGCCAATGCGAAAGAATTAGGACTTCCTGAAGATGCACGTGTATTGCTTTTCAATGATGGAAATATCACAGGTCGTCAAGCTCGCCTTCGTAAATTGGTGAACAAAGAAAATGAAGAAAAATTTGCTTCTCTTGTTCGTGAAGTTGACTTCTTAACCAACAAGAAAACCATGTATCATGCTCAAGTTATTGTTGGACTTGATCCTGAATTTATGGTAAAAGCTCATTTATTGGTCCCAGAAGGATATGAAAACACCTTATACAACTGGGTCAATAACTTCCAAATTGTGAATCCTGAAACATTAGCTATCTATAAACAATCTAAAGTATTAGATGAAGCTGATATTTTCATCTTCTCTGATCCTGATTGTTATCCTGCTGAATTTCCAGAAGGACTTGCTCTCTTTGATGAAAAGAACAACTGTGCTTGTTTACTTGGAATGCGTTATTTTGGCGAATTCAAAAAAGGAACACTTACCCTTGCTTGGTCCATTGCCGCTAGAAACGGATATACTGCTTGCCATGGTGGACAAAAACGTTTCAATCTTGAAGGTGGAAAAGAACGCGTTATTGGCGTCTTTGGATTATCA
>CAZYFI010000073.1:0-5966 GCA_964646985.1 uncultured Bacteroidales bacterium | reverse complement strand
AAAGTTGAAAGCAAAACGTCTTATGGCTGTGGTTCATCCTTTATGCGTTGTTATTGATAATTATGAAGAAGGAAAAATGGAGTACCTTGATGCTGTGAACAATTCGGAAAATGAAGAATTGGGAACAAGAAAAATTGCTTTTTCGAAATATTTATATATCGAACAAAGTGACTTTATGTTAGAAAAACCTGACAAACATTATAAACGTTTGGCGCTTGGTTTAGAAGTGCGCTTATATCATGCTTATTTCATCAAAGCCAACAGTGTCGAATACAATGAAGATGGTAGCATCAAATGCATTCATTGCACCTATGATGTCAATACCAAGAGCAATAGTGGCTTCAACGAACGAAAACCAAATGGAACCATCCATTTTGTAGAAGCAACAACAGCGAAAAAGGCAACCTTTCATTTGTTTGAACCATTGATTGTAAATGATGATGAAAGCATTGATTTTACCGAGCGTATCAATCCGCTTTCGTGGATGAAAGAAAATGGCGTGATAGAAAATTGCCAAGAAAGTTTTCATGAGGGAGATAAATTCCAATTTATCCGCGATGGCTATTATGCTGTTGACAAAGAATCTACCATTGATCATTTGGTATTTAACCGCATTACTTCGTTAAAATCAGGTAGCAAATAGGTGATGTATGCTGACTAGTTTGAATGAGCAACAAAGAGCGGCGGTTTTAGAAACAGAAGGACCCGTGATGGTTTTTGCTGGTGCAGGAAGTGGAAAAACTAGAACCTTGACGTATCGCATTGCTTACATGATTTCCGAAAAGCACATTAAACCATCCTCGATTCTAGCCATCACTTTCACAAACAAAGCAACCAATGAAATGAAAGAACGTCTCATTTCTCTTGTTGGAATCGCTTCTTATGATTTAACCATTAGTACATTTCATTCTTTTTGTGCTAGAATCTTGCGAAGAGAAATTGTTGCTTTGGGGTATGAGCGTAGTTTTTCCATTTTAGATGAAGAAGAACAATTGAAAGTTATTTCTGATATATTAAAAGAAAACAACATTGATCGCAAACAATACCCAGCAAAAGCGATGCAAAAAAGCATCAATTATTTGAAATGTTTTATGCAAAAGCCAGAGTTTGCTTTAGAGCAAAGAATCATGGAATGGTATGAGAACAAAATGAAAAGTCTTAATTTATTAGACTTTGAAGATTTGTTGCTTAAAACATATGAATTGTTTTCTTTGTTTCCGAATGTGTTAATGAAATACCAACATTATTTTCGTTATGTATTGGTTGATGAGTTTCAAGATACCAATTTGGTGCAGTATGAGCTCATGAAGATGTTAACGCATGAAAGCAGAAATCTATTTGTTGTTGGTGATGATGATCAAAGTATTTATAGTTTTCGTGGAACAAATTATGAAAACATGAATTTGTTTAAAAAAGATTACCCAGAATACAAATTATTTTTTCTCACGCAAAATTATCGTTCGACACAAAACATTTTAGATGGATGTAATTTGTTGATTCAGAACAATCAAAACCGAGAACCCAAAAAATTGTTTTCTCTGGAACTTGGAGATTCCACAGATGTGCAGATCTATCAAGCATACAATGAAAAAGAAGAAGTCGATTATATTTTAGACCGCATTTTTTCGTTGAAAATAAAGGGAGCAGAGTATTTCCAAATGGCTGTTTTATATCGAAACAGCAGTTTGCTTAGAAATTTAGAACTTGGAATCATTCAAATGGGACTTCCTTATCAAGTCTTTGGCGGGATTTCTTATTTGCGTCGTCGTGAAGTAAAAGACATCATTGCTTACTTTAAGTTGATTGTGAATCCAGATGATGTGTATAGTTTTCAACGTGTCATCAATGTTCCTTCGCGTTCTTTGGGAGAAGCCACGATTGCGAAAGTATTAGAAATCAAAAAGCAATACAAACTATCGTTGCCACAAGCCATTGATGCTTGTAAAACGATTGTTTCTGAAAAACGCTATGAAAGTTTGCAAAACTTTCAATCGATGATTTCTATGTTATCTTCGCGATTAGATACTGATCCATTGGTCTTTATATTTGATGAGTTAATGGAAAAGATTCAATATGAACAATACTTAAAAGAAGATGATGATGGGAACGAGCGCATTGAAAATGTACAAGAGTTTAAGAGTATATTAATGACGATTGAAGAATCGCAATCAGACATGAGTAGAAAAGAACGATTACAAGCAGCATTTGATGATGCCATTTTATCAGATGATAAATTGCAAAACCAAAGGCAAAATGCAAAAGGAATCACACTTTCTACCATTCATTCTGTCAAAGGATTGGAGTTTGACTATGTATTTGTGATTGGGTTAGAAGAAAACATCTTCCCAAATGGCTATCGTTTTTCTCAAGAATCAGAAATTGAAGAAGAAAGACGCATTGCTTATGTCGCTTTCACAAGAGCGAAAAAGCGACTGTATTTGTTGAGCACAAAAACACGGCTTCTTTATGGTGAACGTTTCACAAACAAAACCTCTCGTTTTGTATTAGAATTTACAGGTGCCAATCAAATAAGAGAAGACATTGAAACCCAAGTAGTTGGGGAATCAAAACAAGGCATCCTGCAATCAAAACCAACACCACAGTTAAAAATCTCATCAGGTCATTATCGCGTTGGCGATAAAATCATTCATGATCAGTTTGGAGAAGGCATTATCATTGCCATCAACAAAGATGTTGGACAAATTTTCTTTGATCAAACCAAGAATTTATCGAAAATACTATTAACCCATCCTGCTTTGCGTAAAAAGTAAATAGTACTCACAAGATAACCCATTAGCAAAAATGCTAATGGGTTTTTTAATGAAATGAAAGTAAACAGTAGATTTATCTTATTTTTGAAAAGAAAAGAAGATAATTGCTGTAGATTCCTATTTAACTGGTCTATAGTCCCATGTAGTGCTTTGCATCAAAGAAGTGGTGAAAATATACTTAGTAAAACAAGAAGTGATTACAAGCGATTTTTTGTTTGTGTGAAAATGATATTTGCGAAGAAAATTAGTTCATTAGAAAGAAAAAGGAAGCTTTTTCTTTTTCAGTGGATGATCCATTGTAAGTGGTTAGGTGAATGGAATATAGAGTACAAGCAAGATTGTGATGCCTTAAATAGAAAAATGACAGATAATCAAAGTCTGAAAACTGGTTATGGTTGACTTTTAGAAAATAATTCCATATAATAAATTAAGTTATGAGGAATATTATGTGGACTAAATTTCGACACAAAGCAGTATTTGCGATGCTGAAACCTTTTTTTTGGCTTTTTTTACGTATCCACTATGGGTTTGTTGCGCAAAAGTTTGAACTTCCCAAAAAGCCAGTTTTAATTTTATTCAATCATCAAACAAGTTTTGATCCTTTTATGGTTGCCCAATCCTTTAAGGGCCCCATTTATTTTCTTGCTACAGATGACATTTTTTCTTTGCGCATTTTATCTAGGATCATTCGTTTTTTGGTTGCACCAATTCCTAAAAGCAAATCGTTTCGTGATTTTCAAGCGATTAAGAATATCATTACGGTAAAAGAAGAAGGGGGAATGATTTCGTTATCTCCTGAAGGAAACCGTACTTATGATGGTCGCTTATGTAACATTGATCCTGCGATTGTAAAACTAATCAAACATTTGAAAATCCCTGTTTGTTTGTATACGATTCAAAATGGATTTGGTGTGAGTCCTAGGTTTTCTCCGTTTGTAAGAAAAGGGAACATGACGGGAAAAGTTGCGAAGTATCTCGATGTTGAGCAGATAGAATCACTATCAAATGATGCGCTATATCAAGAGATAGTCAATACCTTATCGGTGGATGAGTTTTCAAGTAATCAAACATTTAAAAGCCGGAAAAAAGCCGAATATATGGAACGTGCCGTTTTCTTTTGCCCAGTGTGCAAACGGATTTCCACACTGCATTCTCATAAAAACACCATTGTTTGCAGTTATTGCAATTTAGAAGTTACTTATCAAGAAGATTTGACTTTAAAAGCCAACAATCCGATGTTTCGTTTCCGCTATGTTTATGAGTGGCTTGATTATCAAGTTGATTATTTCTTAGCGCTTGATTTGACCGAAAAAAGAGAAATGTTTCGTGATGAACAAGTGACGTTTAAAGAAGTGATTAAAAACAAACATAAGAATAAATTGTTGAAGGGCCGACTGACAATGAATTTTGAACAAATCAAATTGTCAGATGGTAAAAAAAGTTTGATATTTTCACTAAGTGAAATTGAATCCATGGCCGTCATGGGTCAAAATAAATTAAATCTTTACATTGGGAAAGCCATTTATCAAATTAAGGCCAACCCAAGATTCAATGCATTGAAATACATGCAATTGTATTTTCACATACGTAACAAGAATAAAGGAGTAAATGATGGAAATTTGGCAAGGTTTTTGGGAATTTGAAATTAGTTTAAATGAAATGATGGTGCAATTAGGCATTTTGATTGTGGCCTTTTTGCTTGGTAACATGATTAGAAGAAAAGTGGGTTTTATTAAAAAATCTCTCATTCCTACATCCATTATTGGTGGATCAATCATTCTCTTATTAAAGATTATTCCTTATTTTCGTGACTTATTGTCCAATGACTTTATGGAAGTGGTTACATATCATGCCTTAGGGCTTGGGACCATTGCCTTAGCACTGAAATCAAATAAGAATGCGAAAATGAAATCACGTAATCGTGATGTCATGAATGCAGGTTTGATTACTGTGAATTCATATTTGATTCAAGGAATCTTTGGTGGACTGATTACTGTCGCATTGGCTGTGACGCTATTTAGTGGATTGCTTCCTGCTGCCGGATTGCTACTTCCTTTGGGGTTTGGTCAAGGTTCAGGGCAAGCGCTCTCTTGGGGCTCGATTTATGAGACAGAGTGGGGGTTTGCTGGTGGAGCTAGTTTTGGATTAACAGTTGCTGCCATTGGATTTTTAGTGGCTTGTTTGTTTGGACTTGTTCACATTATGGTACAAAAGAAAAAGGGAAAAATAATCATTAAGGATCAAAGCGATGCTTTGGTCAAACTGGATGAATTTACTTCACCTAATGATGTTCCTTTAACAGAATCAGTTGATCGTTTTACCATTCAAATGGCTTTGGTTATTTTGGTTTATTTTTTAACATTCTTAACGATTATGTTTGGAGTGAAATTAGATGCAGGTAATTTCTTTGAGAAAACAGTGAAACCAATGCTTGTTGGTTTTAACTTCTTAATTGGTACGTTATTTGCTATGCTTGTGAAAAAAGCATTTGATGCCTTCAAAAAGACCAATTTAATGACGAGAGATTATCCGAATAACTACTTATTAAATCGCATTAGTGGTTTTTGCTTTGATTTTATGATGTTAGCAGGAATTGGGGCGATTCAAATTTCTGTATTAAAAGGATTGCTTGTTCCTCTTATTTTAATGTGTGTTGTTGGTACAGCTGTAACTTATGTTTATGTTTATAAAACTTCGAAATATTGTTTCCCAGGATATGTAGAAGAATCATTCTTGTCTTTGTTTGGGACATTAACTGGAACATATAGTACAGGTATTATTTTGTTAAGAGAAATTGATTCTAAATTTGAAACTCCTGCAGCAAACAACTTAATTTTCCAAGCTACTTATGCGATTATGTTTGGCTGGCCAATTTTCTTGTTGCTAGGATATGCACCGATGGGAATTGCACAAACCTTAATTACGTTAGGAATATTAATTGTGTTGTTCTTTGGGTTTAATGTGTTATTGTATAGAAGTAAGATATTTAAGAAAAAGCAAAAAGTTTAATTATAACTCCAGCAATTATTGCTGGAGTTTTCTTTTTGGGGAAAGTTAATTACAATTCAAAAAAAGATGAACTAAAAATATAGGTTGTTTAATGTAAATTAACCAAGAGGATTTTAGAAAGATTTGAGTAAAAGGGCTGTTGATTTTAAGAATAACGTAGTTGTTATAAGTCGGGACGTGGTGAAG
>CAZYFI010000072.1:0-6082 GCA_964646985.1 uncultured Bacteroidales bacterium | reverse complement strand
GTGTAAAATTTGCTGATATGGCAACCATCGTTAACACGTTGGGGACAGCGGGAATAGCTTCTGCGCCAACTAAGAATCTCAATGGTTTCCTATTTGAAAACAATATCGTTGAAACCAACCTGGCTACAGGCACAGCTTTCTTATTGTTTGCTGAATCTAGTAGCAGTTATAGCTACAACCTATCATTCATTAATAACTTCTTTACGACGAAAGATGTTGCCACAACCCTTCTTAATGTTGTTCAAATTGACAACAACGCCGGGTTAATCGTGACAGGAAACGTATTTAAAGATGTGAAAAATGGAGCCTTCTTTGTAAATGATAAGACAAAAGGTATGGCAGGAACATCGTTAATTTCTGAAAACATTTTTGAAAATGTTGGCAATGGAGCTATTTTAATCAATTGGTTATCGCCACTTCCTTCTACTACTATGGGGGTTGATATTGAAAAGAATTTATTCACCAACATTGGCGGAATTGCCATGAAATTAGGAGGCATGAATAATGCTGACATCTTCACGCACATTAATGTGAAAGAAAACGTCTTTACAAATTGCGACCAAATGTTGTTCTTCGACCGTGTTCATGCAGGAGCTAATTTCCATGTTAACCTAAACGTGTTTAATACCATTCCTGCAACTTATTATATTACCGATGGAAAGACAGCAGCAACGCCGGTTACTTTGGATGCAAAAGATAATATTTACAAAGACAACGGATTGTACATTACTCCAAATGCGGCTAAATTTATTGGTGCTCCAGATTATTCCACTTCATTTGTTACCTTTGTATTAACATTTGTTGTGAATGGTGGAACAGAAGTGGTTGCACAAAATGTATTGAAAGACAACATTGCCGTGAAACCAACAGACCCTACCAAAGCAGGATACACCTTTGCTGGCTGGTATGCTGATGAAGCATTAACCAATGCGTTTAATTTTGATACGACATTAATTACAGAAGCAATGTCTGTTTATGCAAAATGGACGCCAGTCAATAATACCGTCACATATAATCTGAATGGTGGATATTGGAAGTATGCTGATAAATCAGCGATGCTTGTTGATTTCTTAACCGACTTACATGCATTTGTAAAATCAACAGATACGCTGAGTGATTTCATTCATGGAGTTGATAAAACAACTGGTTTCGCGGGAACATGGAACTCCAATACCGCAAACTTAAATAAAATTTATGGCGGATATCGCCCTACTGCCGTCAATGAAGCATCAGGATTCTTTGTTGATTCTCCTGTTTACATGGATAAATGGTTATCATTCTTCGACAACTTAGATGCTTTTGTAAAGGCAGTAAACAACACTCAATATTTTTGGGATACCATTGATCCAATGAATGATACCTATGTTGGCTTACTTCGTATTAATAGTTACATGAATTCTCCTGTAACTGCAACTTACACCGCAGCAAAACTTGCCATGGTTCCATATTATGGATCACCAAAGACTTTCACAATTGAAACTCCTGAAATCACATTAATCAGTCCATTACGTGATGGATTTGTATTTGGTGGATGGTATGCGAATGCGGAATTTACTGGTGATGCAGTAACTAAAATCGCTTTAGGATCAACTGCTGATGTTGTATTATATGCAAAATGGACACCTGCATCTTAATGATTTTAAGGAAAGAATTCCTTTCTTATGTTTAACATAAGATGATGAAAAATAAAAAACGACTTTTTCTAAAACAGAAGAAGTCGTTTTTTTGATTATTTTTGTTTTTTTAAAAACATTTTTTTGATTATTTTTTTCACAAACTTGGAATATGGTTGATAACGTATTTTTAATTCTAAACTTGGATGTTTGTAATAAATAGCAACTTGATGAGAAAAAGTTTTAAACGAATAATATCCATGATAATTTCCCAAGCCACTTGTTTTCACTCCTCCGAATGGCAAATGATCTGAGATGATGTGGCTTAGCGTATCATTTACACAACCACCTCCAAAGGTGTTGCCTTTTAAAATGCGATTGACAAATTGTTTGTCTTTGGAAAATACGTATAAGGCCAATGGATTTGGCGAATGCATGATAATTTCATGTATGTCATCTTCGGTTTTATAAGGAATGATTGGTAAAATTGGACCAAATATTTCTTCTTGCATGAATGGATTCTTTAAATCAGAAATCAAAGCTGTAGGTTCAATTTTTAAGTTTTCAGGGTTAAACCTTCCACCAAAAATGAGTTTTTGATTTTCCAGTAGTTTTACCAAACGGTCAAAATGACGTTTGGTAATGATTTTTGGGTAATCAGTCGTTTTTAAGCAATCGTCAACATAAGTTTTTTTAATTTCTAATTCTAATGCTTTGATAAAACCAGGGATTGCATCTTCATGGCATATGACATAATCTGGTGCAATACATGTTTGTCCACAATTGATTAGTTTTCCAAATACAATACGTCTTGCAGCGACCTCCGGATTGATGGTAGCATCGACAATGCAAGGACTTTTACCACCTAGCTCTAGAGTCAATTTCGCAAGATGTTTCGATGCTTTTTCATATACTTGGCGACCTATATTTGGAGAACCAGTAAAGAAAATGTGATCAAAATCATCTTCTAACAAGCGATTGGTTTCTTCATGATCTGCCAATATGCAAGCAACATATTCTGGCGAAAATGCTTCTTCAATGATGGTTTTTATAATGTTACTTGTATGGAAAGACGAAAGCGATGGCTTTACAATGGCGGTGTTTCCTGCAGCAAGAGCTCCTATCAATGGAATGAAAAGCAGTTGAAAAGGGTAGTTCCAAGGAGACAAAATGAGAGTAGAACCAAGTGGTGCAAAATAATAGTAGGACCTTCCCGGAATCGAAGTAAAATCCGTTTGTACAAATTTTGTTTTCATAAACTTTTTCAAATGGCGAATTTGGAAGGTTAATTCTTTTTGTACCATCCAAACCTCGGTTAAAATAGCTTCTGTTTCACCTTTGTTTAAATCTAAATATAAAGCATCTAACACTTCTTGTTGATGACGAATGATGGCAAGTTCTAATTTCTTTAAACTTTCTTTGCGAAATTCATAACTTTGGGTTGCTCCTGATTGAAAATATCGTTTCTGTAATTGTAATACTTCATGCATATTAACACCTCTTTGAGATATTATAACAAATTTTATTTGTTTTGTCATATTTGCTCATTCTTTAAAAATCCGAAAAATAAATTTATTTCACTTTTTTATATTTATGGTATAATACTATACGAGGAAAATTATGGCAAGATATTTAAAAAACAACCAAATAGTTTTTGTGTTGATACTTTTTATGATTTTATTGGCAATGTTATTTATCTTACCAAATGGCAAACAAATCATTGATATGTTTTCCTATCTTGCTGCGTTTTACTTGTTTATGCTTGCCATTTCTTTTTTGATGACAGCTATTAAGTATAAACAATATTTAGATGTTCCAAACCAACAAAAACAACAACAAATTATGTTATTGTTGGAAGCTTTGTTTTTATTGGTTTTGGGAGCACTTATCTTAATCTTTCCGGTTTATCTTGTGAGAATAATCATAGGCATTACTTTGCTTATCTTACCTACTATTAATTTGTTTACAAAAATTGATAAATGGTTGTTTTTGAAAAAGAATTTTTGGAAATATATTGTTGGAATTGTCTTTATCTTAGCGGTAGAAGGTGTGATTGATTATGTATTTCTATGCTTGGGTATTGCGCTTTTGTTGTTTGTTTGTTATATCATATATTTGCTCGTCATTAATTACAAAGATTTAGAACGACCCAATATCATTATCAAGTACAGCATTGCGTACTTGAACAAGAAAGGCAAAACATAATATGGGAAAAATCGAGCTTGTTATTTTAATTTTTGTAGGTTTATTTACTCTATTTGGCTTATTTAAGGGATTTGTGAAACAACTTATGTCGGCAGCTGGATGGCTTGTTTCTCTGGTTGGTGCATTTTTGTTAACCGAAAAAGCCAGTGTGATTGTGAAGGGTTCTTCATTAGGAGATAAAATTGTTGCTAAGATAACCGATTGGATTGCTGGTTTTCCCACATTCAATATTCCTTTCGATGCTGGCAATGCAACTGAGCAATTATCAACAGCGATTTCGGAAATGGGATTACCAAAATTCATTGCTGACATCATTGCAAAAGGAGTAGATTTTTCTTCTGTTCCTACTTCATTTACCTTGGCAGAAGTATTGTCTCCATCGATTAGCAGTGTCATTATTACAATTGTTACCTTCATCGGTTTATTTGTTGTCATTTTTATTCTATTTAAAATTTTAGGTCACTTTTTAAATAAACTCTTTTCAGGAAAAGTACTTGGGTTTGTTAACAAAATTTTAGGTGCAGCCCTAGGACTTGTAAAGGCAACTTTGATTGTATGTGTATTGATGTTATTGCTCTCTACATTATCAGGAATGATTCCTGCAGTAAACGATTTTGTTGTGGCGGATTTGAGCCAAAATGGATTAGGAATTGCCAAGTACTTGTATGAAAGCAATCCTTTGGTGGCGTTGATTCAAGGCAGTTTTAGTTTTGATAATTTGTTTTGATGTTTGTGATGGTCAGATTTCTTATTTATCTGACCACTTTTTATAAATAAGAGAGGTTTATATGATTAAATTAGAAAACATTTCCAAATACTATCATAATGAAGGAACCGTCACCCTAGGCTTAAGAAAAGTGAATCTTGAGTTAAATTTAGGTGAATTTGTTGCGGTAACTGGTGAGAGTGGTAGTGGTAAAAGTACGTTATTAAATGTGATAAGTGGAATTGATAGTTATGAAGATGGAGAGATGTACATTAATGGTGAAGAGACATCTTATTTTGATGATGCTGATTGGGAAACTTATCGGCGCGATTCTGTCGGTTTTATATTTCAAAATTATAATTTAATTGATAGCTATACTGTATTGCAAAATGTAGAAACAGCATTAATTATTCAAGGCATGGATAAAAAAACAAGAATCAATAAAGCCAAAGCCATTATTGATCGAGTTGGCCTTACCAGTCATTTGCGTCATCGCGCATCCAAACTATCTGGTGGGGAAAAACAACGTTTGTCGATTGCTAGAGCACTGGCAAAAGATACAAAAATAATTGTTGCTGATGAGCCAACAGGAAATTTAGATAGTGAGAGCAGCAAACAGATATTACAACTTTTAAAAGAAGTATCGGTTGGAAGACTTGTAGTCATCGTCACACATGATTTTGAAAACGTAGAGCCATTTGTTACCAAAAAGATTCGCCTTTTTGATGGCGAAATCGTGGAAAACAAAGAACTTCACCCAATGAATAAACAAGAAGTAATAGAAAAACATCAGGGGAAAATGCCTTTATATGTTAAAATTTTAAAGATTGCTTTTCTAAATGCTTTTAGTCAACCAAAGAAAAGCATTTTGCTGTTGTTTGTTGCCATTATGACTTTGTTGTTTGTCTATATTAATTATGGTTCCTTCATCATTACCAGTAATTTGGATGTACCAAGTTATAGCAGTTTTAATAGCTATCCCGAACGGTTAATTGTCGCAAGAATAGACAAACAAGCAATGGATCAAGATGACCTCACTTATTTTAATAATCTTGACGAAATCAATGAAGTGATTACTTACGATTTGATAGTCGATGCTCAGGTGAATATTAACTTCCAAATTGAAGACAGTTACTATTATGAAAGTGGCCATATAGATATCAAAGGAGAATATGCAAATAAGACAGTGATTGGAAGAGTTCCTCAATTGGTGAACGAAATTGCTTTTGCCTTTAATCCTTATGGGGCGGATGATCAAATTGCTGACAATGTTTTAAACAAAGAGTTGGATGTGAATATTTCTATTATCAATAAATATTTGCAAAAGAAATACAAAGTAGTGGGCATATATGTTACAACAGGACCAACACAATTTATTTTTAGTCAGTCTGGATTGCAAGAACTTTATCAACAAGTTAGTATTTCTTCTTTTGGCTATAAACTTCATATCAAGTCCATTGATATCGATTCGGATTTTGAGTATTATATAATTCAAAAAGATAGTACTCTATCAGGATATGACCTCATTCTTCCTGATCATATCCTTTGGAACATGAGT
>CAZYFI010000071.1:0-6144 GCA_964646985.1 uncultured Bacteroidales bacterium | reverse complement strand
CTTTCCAAACACCAATGATGTTACTACGGCGTTCTTTTACATTCATAAAACCGCGGCGATATAAATTATCATACTTATCTACTTTTAATTGCGCTTTGCTTAAAACTTCAGGCTTAATATCAACTACTTTAATGTCAGATGCGGCAACTGTTATTCCCGACACTGTGGAATATTTAAATCCCAAATCTTTCATCTTATCAAGCGTTTTAGAGGTCTCAGCAAGTTTAAATTGCTTGAAAACTTCAGCAATCACAACACCCAAGAATTTTTTTCTAAAAGGATGTGGCGAAGCAATATTTTTCAAAGCTGCCTTGTAATCAATACCAGGTTGTAAAAAGAAACGATCATCAGTTTTATCTGTCAAGTTTGTCAATTCTGCTTCATTCACAAAAGGAACATATGGTTCTTCTTGAGGGAAAATAGAATTAAAGATAATTTTGCCATAGGTTGTAACCAAATATTTTCCTTGTTGCTCAAGAGTAAATCTTGGATTGTTTAATTTTTTAACAGGAATCAACAAACGAGTATGAAAGCCTATTTCTTCATTTTCATAAGCCATCTCAATTTCATTGATGTCTTTAAATACACGACCTTCACGAGGATCATTTGGATCTTCAATGGTTAAGTAATAATTACCTAAAACCATATCTTGAGAAGGAGTAACAATTGGTTTTCCATCTTTTGGCGCTAAAATATTTTTTGAGGCCAGCATTAATAATCTACATTCAGCTTGTGCTTCTTCAGATAATGGTACATGAACCGCCATTTGATCACCATCAAAATCGGCATTAAAAGCTGGTGTAACCAAAGGGTGTAAGCGAATGGCTTTGCCTTCCACTAATTTTGGTTCAAACGCTTGAATACCCAAGCGGTGAAGCGTTGGAGCACGATTCAATAATACTGGATGCTCGACAACGATTTTCTCAAGTTCTGTCATTGCAATTGGATCACCAGCATCAATCATTTCTTTTGCTCTTTTGATGCTAATTTTGTTTGCATTGACATCATTGCTGTCTGTTTCTTTGCTTGTAATTGCATGAATGATAAACGGTTTAAATAAGATAAGCGCCATTTCACGAGGAATACCACATTGGTACATTTGCAAATCTGGGCCAACAACGATAACGCTACGACCAGAATAGTCAACGCGTTTTCCCAGTAAGTTTTGACGGAATCGACCTTGTTTTCCTCTAAGCAAATCAGACAAAGATTTTAATGGACGATTCTTCTCAACAACAATTTTTTTATTCTTTTTGCCATTGTCAATGAGTGCATCGACCGCTTCTTGCAACATACGCTTTTCATTTTTTGTGATGAGCCCTGGAGCTCTTTGTTCATATTGTTTACGCAAACGATTGTTTCGATTTAGAATACGTCGATACAGATCATTTAAATCGGTTGTTGCAAAACGTCCGCCATCCAGCTGAACCATTGGACGTAAATCAGGAGGAAGGACAGGAATCACATCCATAACCATCCATTCTGGTTTGTTTCCCGACTCATTAAAGGCTTTTACAACTTCTAAACGTTTGATTAATTTGTCGCGTTTTTGTTTTGGCGCTGTTTTTAATTCAGCTCTTAATTGATCGATGATGTCATTCAGATTTAATTCTTTAAGCAATTTTTTGATTGCTTCTGCGCCAGTTAAGGCTTTAAATTTTGATGAACCATATTCGCGTTGATATAAGCTGAATTCTTGTTCGGTCAGAATACGGCCCTTAGAAAGTACACTAACTGTGCCTGGATCAACGACAATGTATGATGCTAAATACACGATATCTTCAACTTCTTTTGTTTTCATATCGAGCATTAGGGCAATTTTTGATGGACTATTTTTTAAAAACCAGGTATGAACAACTGGAGCAGCCAATTCAATATGGCCCATGCGTTCACGTCGAACTTTACTTTCCGTAAGTTCAACACCGCATTTCTCACACTTTGTTGTTCCTTTTGGTGTTCTTTTTGACTTCCCACAGCTACACTGATAATCTTTTGTGGGTCCAAAAATGACTTCACAAAACAAACCATCTTTTTCTGGTTTAAGTGTTCGGTAGTTAATGGTTTCGTGTTTTTTTACTTCACCATAACTCCAACCACGTATTTCTTCTGGGGAAGCTATCCCAATTTGCATATAACTATATTTTTTCTTTTCCAAAATATCACCTCAAATTTTCAAAGAAATGGTGGAATATTAACTAGCTTTTTTCGCAAGCGTTGCTTGAGCAATTTCCTCAACTAAACTTAAGTTAGCTACATCAGTATTGGTTTCAGCATCAATCAACTTAACGCTAATCCCTAAGCCTTGCAATTCTTTTACAAGTACTCTAAATGACTCTGGTATTCCTGGATTAGGAACATTTTCGCCATCGACAATCGCTTTATAAACTTTGTTACGACCAACGATGTCATCAGATTTAATCGTTAGCATTTCTCTTAATGTATAAGCTGCACCATAAGCTTCGAGTGCCCATACTTCCATTTCACCAAAACGTTGGCCACCATTTTGGGCTTTTCCACCCATTGGTTGTTGTGTAACCAAAGTATAAGGTCCTTCACTTCTTGCATGGAGTTTGTCATCAACCATGTGAGCTAGTTTAATCATGTACATGACACCAACAGAAATACGGTTGTCATATACTTTTCCCGTCTGACCATCACGAAGAATGGTTTTTCCATCAGGATCCATTTTAGCTTCTTCCATGATTTTCATTAAGTCACTGTTTTTAACACCATCAAAAACAGGAGTTGCAATATACGCACCTAATTTTTTTGCTGCCATTCCCAAATGAATTTCCAAAACTTGACCGATATTTAATCGGGATGGAATTCCTTGGGGATTAAGCATAATATCAATTGGTGTACCATCTTCTAGATAAGGCATATCTTCTTGAGGTAAAATTCGGGAAATAACACCTTTATTACCATGTCGTCCCGCCATTTTATCGCCTTCGGTTATTTTACGCTTTTGCACAATATAAACGCGAACAACTTCATTCACACCTGGATTGAGTTCATCACCATCTTTACGACGGAAATGTTCGATGCGATGGACAATTCCCCCACCACCATGCGGAACTCTAAGTGAAGTATTGCGCACATCTTTAGAATTATCACTAAATAAAGCGTGGGATAAACGTTCTTCTGGGGTTGGATCAGTTTGCCCTTTTGGAGTCACTTTTCCAACTAGAATATCGCCTTCTTTTACTTCTGCGCCTAAGCGAACAATTCCAAATTCATCAAGATTTGCTATGGCATCTTTTCGATCATTTTCTAAATCTCGAGTGATTTCTTCTTTTCCAAGCTTTGTATCACGAACTTCAACTTCATATTTTTCAATATGAATCGAAGTATAAACATCATCTTGCACCAAGCGTTCGCTCATCACAATCGCATCTTCATAGTTATAACCATTCCAAGTCATAAAAGCAATGGTTACATTGCGACCAAGTGCCATTTCGCCTTGATCCATGGAAGCTCCATCAGCTAAAATATCATCAAAATGAACATAATCACCTTTTTTTACAATCGGTTTTTGGTTGACACAAGTAGAGTGATTTGAGCGTTCGTATTTCAGCAATGTATACTCACGTAAATGACCTGCTTCTTCACGAACAATGATTTTTTTTGCATCGACAAATTCAACAACCCCATCACCTTGACAAACTACAGCGACACCGGAATCTTTTGCAGCTTTTGCTTCAATTCCTGTTGCGACATATGCCGACTCAGGACAAAGTAGTGGAATTGCTTGACGTTGCATGTTTGCACCCATTAAAGCGCGATTCGCATCATCATGTTCTAAAAAAGGAATACAAGCAGTTGAAACTGAAACAATCTGTTTTGGCGATACGTCAATCAAATCTATTTTTTCTTTACGAACTTCGATTGTTTCTCCAAAATAACGAGCTATTACAATGTCATCAACAATCTCGCGATCATTGTTCACATTAATATTTGCCTGAGCAATATAGTATTGTTCTTCTTTGTCAGCGGTTAAGTATATCATTTCGCTCGTAATCAACGGAGATTGACCTTCTCTTTGAATGACTTTCAAATAAGGAGTTTCAATGAATCCATATTGATCAACACGAGCATAGGTTGCTAGTGAATTTATCAAACCTATATTTTGACCTTCAGGTGTTTCAATTGGGCAAATGCGACCATAGTGTGAAACATGAACGTCACGAACTTCAAAACCAGCACGATCTCTCGTTAAACCACCTGCACCCAAAGCGCTCAAACGACGCTTATGCGTTAATTCTGACAATGGATTAATTTGATCCATGAATTGTGACAACTGGCTACTACCAAAGAATTCACGAATAGACGATGTCAATGTACGAATATTAATTAAATTTTGAGGAATGATGTTGCGATTGTCACTAGAAGTCGACATACGATCACGAACATTTTTCTCCATTTTCGTTAAGCCAATGCGGAATTGATTTTGCAATAACTCACCAATCAAACGAAGACGACGATTTCCCAAATGGTCAATATCATCGGTTCTACCAACACCATCATGAAGATTGATGTAATAGCCAATAGAAGCCAAAATATCTGATAAGGTAACATGATTTGCCATCTCTCTTTGATCATTTCCCACCAAACGAAGGCTTTCCAACACTCCGTGTTCACGTTCATAATCAATGTCAAGAATCTCTAAATTAACATATTGTCTTGTTTCAAACAATAAATCTTGATGTTCTGCTAAAAACATGTAAACATCTTCAGTGATAACATCACCATCTTCAAAAAAGATTTCTCCAGTTGCTTTATTGGTGATGTTTTGACGTAAAACACATTTCCCAAAACCAATTTTAGAGATGGCTTCTAAATCATTGACCAATAGTTTGGTTTCTTGATTGCCAAATTCATTTTCAAATTCAATATTAAGAACTGTAAAATCAGCCATTTTTCCTTCAATGGTTTGATCGAAAAATCTTGTAACTCGAAGTAAATCACGGTTCTCTTTCAAAAAGTCAAACACTTCTGAGTTAATAATTGTTCCAACAGGATATTTTGTTTCTAATTCATTCGTGTCTATATTGTAAACTTGTAGTGGTTTTGCTAAGTGGCATTTATTTAAGCCAAGTCCTATCAATCTTTCCAACACATCAAGTTTCTTATTCACTTTATAACGTCCCACAGATGCCAAGTCATATCTTCTTGTGTCAAACAAACGACTTGCAAGATAGTTTCTTGCTCCATCAGGAGTCGATTTTTCACCTGGTCGTAATTTATCATATAATTGTTCTAAAGCATCGTCTGATCCGAAAGTATCATCTTTATCAAGAGTATTCATCATAAAACGGTTCTTGCCAAACAATTCAATAATTTCTTTATTGCTATTTAATCCAAGGGCACGCAAAAAAGTCGTTAAAGGTATCTTCTTTGAACGATCAAGTTTTGCATACCAAATATCTTTTGTTCCCATTTCAAATTCAATCCAAGCTCCACGCGTTGGAATGATTTGACCATAGTACTGAATTTGGCCGCTTTTTTTATCAACATCACTAGAGTAAAAAACTCCAGCAGAGCGAATAATTTGTGTAACGATAACTCGTTCCGCACCATTGATGATAAAAGTACCCCAAGGTGTCATCATTGGAATTTCGCCAAGGAATATTTTTTGTTCTTTTATCTCACCAGTTTCTTTGTTGACCAAACGAACATCAACTTTTAAAGGGCGAGAGTAATTCACATCATTCCTTTTAGCCTGAGGAATGGTATATTTAGGCTCATCAAATTCAAAATCTTCAAAGTAAAGTTCTAACTTTTCTCCATGATCTCGAATAGGGGACAATTCTTTAAAAAGTTCTTTAATGCCGGTTGAAACAAACCAGCTAAATGATTTAGTTTGGACTTCGATTAAATCCGGAAGGTCAACATTGGTTTGCACCTGAGAGTAATTTCTTCTCACACGATTTTTTCCATAAACCACATTTTTCCAGCTCAAAATATTCCACCTCACTATTTTTTAGCAAAAAAGCCGAATGGAAATCGTAATTTCACATTCTTTCGCATTTTATTATGATACTACATTTGTGTCAAATTGTCAAGTCAAATTATGAATCAATTTTTACGCTTTTGTTAGTATACAATACATATGAGACTTTTAGTTGTATAAAAAGCAAAAGCGAT
>CAZYFI010000070.1:0-6703 GCA_964646985.1 uncultured Bacteroidales bacterium | reverse complement strand
TTTCTTTCTCCTTTTTTATTTATATTTACCTAATGGTAGATACCTAAATGATGTATGTTCTCCAAGGTACGCTTTTACGATTGATTCATCTTGCATCAATTCTTGTGCTGTTCCTTGAATTTTAATTTTGCCTAATTCCATAACATAAACGTAATCGGCAATTTTTAAGGTTTGATAAGCATTTTGCTCGACGATTAAAATCGTCGTTCCTCGTTCTTGAATCATTTTAATGATTTTAAAAATCTCTTGCACAATCAGAGGAGCTAACCCCAATGATGGTTCATCTAGTAACAATAACTTTGGACGCGACATCAATGCTCTTCCAATGGCTAACATTTGTTGTTCACCACCAGATAATGTAGAAGCTTGTTGCTTTCTTCTTTCTTTTAATACCGGAAAGTAAGAAAATACTTCTTCTAATGTCTTTGTTTGTAGTGCGCGATTAGAAATGCGCTTTCCTTGTTGATCCACTAAGTTTTCGCGTTTTGCATCAAGCGAATAAGCTCCAACCAACAAGTTCTCTTCTACGGTTAACCCACGGAAAATCATCCGTCCTTCTGGAGATTGAATAATGCCTTTTTTCGCAATCTTATAACTACTTAATTTTGTTAAGTCTTGATTGGCAAAGACAATTTTTCCTGATTTTGTTTTCACAATCCCACTAATGGTTCTAATTAAGGTCGATTTTCCGGCGCCATTGGCACCCAATATGGCAACAATAGAACCTTCTGCAACTTCAATATCCACGCCTTTGATGGCACGAATAATGCCATAATCAACAATTAAATCGTTGATTTGTAAGATGGTATTTTGTACTATGTTACTCAATTTATTCACCACCCAAATACGCTTCAATCACAAGTTTATTCTTTTGAATTTCTTCTGGTTTACCGATGGCAAGTAATTTCCCAAATGATATCGCACATATTGTATCACACAAATTCATTACCAAACCCATATCATGCTCTACTAAAAAAATGGTAACTTGATATTCCTGGCGTATTTGTCTGATGACATTTGCTAACTCTTTGGTTTCTTCTTCGTTCAATCCTGCGGCAGGTTCGTCTAAAATAATCAACCTTGGATTAACCATCAATGTTCTTGCTAGCTCGATTTTCTTTAAAATCCCATAAGGAAGTCCATAAGGAATCATATATTGGTAAGCAAGTAACCCTAGCTTTGCAAGAATATGCAATGCTTTTTGACGCAAAACCACTTCTTCTTGATAAAGATGTCTTGTAGAAAAAACATGCGAGAAAAATCTTGTTTTGTACAGGGTATGACCGCTGACCAAAAGGTTATCTAACACAGAAATTTCCCAAATCAACTCTACATTTTGAAAGGTTCTCACAATCCCTTCTTTGATGATATTGTGCGTTTTTAAATGATTTAAGTTTATAACTTCATTTTTATTGTTGGAATAATAAATATTACCCGAAGTAGGTTTATAAAATTGGGTTATGCAGTTAAAGACGGTTGTCTTTCCTGCACCATTTGGCCCAATCAAACCAAAGATTTCTCCTTTTTTCACTTCAAAGCTCAAACGATCCACTGCTTTTAGTCCACCAAAGTGCATCGATAAATCATCTAGCCTTAGGATGGATGATTCATCCAACTGATGGTGTGAAATGGTTTCTTCTTGCAGCAATTGGGAAAACTTTGGTTGCATTCTTGCTAGTTTTTTTTCTACAAGTGCAATTTTTTTGTTTGTTTTGTTGGTAAATGCTGTTGTTTTATCTTGTTCCCAAGCATCTACTACTTTTTCATACTGTGCTAAATAAGCTGTAACTTCATCATTTGCTTTTTCATAAGCAAGAACATCTTGCTTTTGATTTGTATAGCGATATTTATCTTCTACATATTTCTTAGTTTGTGATTCTTCAAAAGCAAGCAAACTAGCATTTTTTTCATACCAGCAATCTGCTTGTTTGACATCTTTTTTTGCTTTCCGAACCTTTGTTTGCTCTAAAGCGCGCTTTTTCCAGTAATAATTTTTTTCTATGATTGCTAATTCTTCTTGCTTCTTTTTAAGCAAGGCCGGTGTTAATACCGAACTCTTTTTCGCAAGTTCCATCAATTTTTTATTTTGAATATCGGTTTCTTCTTGTAAATTTGTTTGTGCCAATTGGTGATTTTTTTCTTTGGTAACAAGAAGTAAATCATGATAAAAATGACTCTTTGCTAATAAATCATTGATGCGCAGGGAAAGAAATGTTCGATATATCTTATTTAGGATCTTTGCCATATCGGTATTCCTTCCATTTTTGCTTTGATTTTTGTACAAACTGTTTTATTTTGAATTTCACATCAAGTGCCAAACGGCTGAAGCCTCCTGGATAAAACATCACCATTAATATAATAATGACACCACTTAAGATTAAGATCCAGTTTCCATTGATTTCTGCTCCTCTAAATAAAGCATTGACAATCACATCAAAGCGATAAACAAACAAGGAAGCAAAGAAAATTCCAAATATCGAACGACTTCCACCAATGACAACAGCAGCCAAAATATTGAGCGAATAAGCAAGGTTGAACACCCCTGGTTGGCTTAAGGTCGATGGTGACATATTCCGTTCAAACGCCATATACAGCATTCCACCAAGAGCCGCCAACACCGTCGCAATGATAAATGCCAACAAACGATATTTTAGAACACTAATTCCCATCGCTTGTGCAGCTGATTCGCTGTTTTTCATCGCTAACATCGCCCGCCCTGTTGGGCTTTTCGCAATATTCGCAACCGCAATCATAATAATCACCAAAACAAATACAATGATCATTCCTGTGGTCGGAACATTGATGCGTGAACCAAATAATTCAAAACGCGACAAAGTATAGGTTCCATCACCAAAAATACTAATAAACACTTGATTTAAAATCGATGATAAACCAAGCGTAATAATGGCTAAATACATTCCTTCAATACGCAACGAGATAACCCCGACAATAACACCAAGAATAATGGCAAAAGCCATTGTTACGATGAAAGAAAGAAAGAACGGAAAGCCTAAATCATTGGTTAGAAGACCAAGTGAATAAGCGCCAATTCCCGCAAAACCGGCAGTACCAAGGGAAGCTAAGCCAGAAAAGCCCAGCAAGACCGAAAAACCCAAGGCAACAATGGTAAATGTCAATGATTGCCCAATCGCTCCTCTTAAGGTATAACCCGAAAGAGGCAATATAAATAACAAGGCAACTCCTAATAAAAGGATACCAAAAAAACGATGTTTGATTATCTTTCGTAACCAAGTTTTGAATGAAAAATGATTTCTAAATTTCACTTGCATATTACACCTTCTTCGTTACTTTTTTTCCAAACAAACCTAGAGGTTTGACCAAAACAAGTAACAAAACAATGGAATATACAATCACTGGTGCCCAAATCGATAGTTGATCGACATTAGGAAGCAGTGTTAATAACATTTGAATGATGATTGCTCCAACAATTGGTCCACCAAATGAGTTAAAACTACCCAACACGGAAGCTAAGAACCCATTTACCTGCATCGAAATCATAAAACCCGAATTCAGTTGCGTCATTTGTTGGGCTAAAAAGAAAGCTGCAAGCGATCCTAAAAATCCGGCAATTCCCCAGCTTAACGCTGTAATCATTTTTGTATTCACACCCATCATTCCCGCAACCGTTTCATTGGAAGCTGTTGCGCGTACACCCAAACCCCATTTGGTAAAACGAAGTGCCAAAAACAATGCTCCTAACACCACCACACTAATCAAGAAAACATAAATGATTCTCAGTGGTAGGTTCTTCGCGTAACCAAGAATCGTTATTTCCACGGCTCTTGTGGCAATAGGAGGCAAAGCATAATACGAACTAGGTTGTGTGAAAATAAGAGGAATGAGCCCCGTAAAGGCCAACACCAACCCCATGGTTATGATTTGCTTACTGACTGGATTAGGATAATTCGAATTGCGAATGATGATGACATCAATGAGAAGACCAACAAAGAAACTAAAGATGGTTCCTGCTAACACAGAAAAGAACAAAACAAGTCCCATTGATAAGCCACTATCTAATAAATAACGTGCTAAAATAACAGAAGCAAAATAAGAACCCAATGTCGCAACAATTCCTTGTGAGAAATTTGTTGTGACAGAAGTTCGAAAGATTAACACAATTCCTGTTGTTGCTAGTGCTAAGATACTAACTCGTTCCAATGACAAAATAGCAGAATACAGTACATCTACTGGAGGGACCGTTAGAAACAAAGTAATGACAAGCAAAACAAAGAATCCAACCAATAGCCAGTTTGTAAATTTCTCCCGCATTTTTTCTGGTTTTTCTTGTTTGCTAATCACAAAATGATTCATTACTACGTAAACAACAACCAGTAAAAGAATGTCAATGGCAAACAATACTCCAAAAGACATATTAAGCCTTTCCCCATTTGATGATGTTTGCAGCCCAAACATAACCAATGCCGGCAGCCAACGTGCATATTACCGTTCCGTCTTTGATTTGCCCACTTTGTAATCCCAAATGAATGGATAAGATTTGATCCACTTGCCCCAAATGACCATAGTTTTCTAAATAGATTGTTTGATCTTCGGTTAAGTTCAAATCAGCAAGCATCAATTTGTGTCCAGAACGCTTGATATGAAGAATTGCTAGAAAGTCAATATCACGTTTTGTTAAGTGAGATTTTCGCAACGCTTCATCAATACAACGATACCAATTTGGCATCGAAACTTCATTCAAACGGTTTTTCATTTTGACTGGATCCATTAATCGTAATGATTTACGAGCTTCAAGATAATTTTTTTCGGTAATTGGTTGGCTAATGCCACCAATTTCTACTCCAGCAGTTCTTGATAACGATCCATCAGCAATAATATGTGATCCCAAAAGGTGATTTTTACCATAATTTTTCTTTAAAAGAATGGCTCCGGCTCCAGCACCTAAATTGTACATCATAGACATATTTTTATCTGTAAAGTCAACAAAGTCACCATTACGATACCCACCAACAACCATAATCATATTGATTTCATCATCAGCGATTAACATATCTTTGGCCATTTTTAGAGCAGAAACCGTGGTACAACAACGATTTTGCACATCAATGCCCCAGGCATTGACGGCTTTGATTTGATCTTGAATGTAAAGTGCTGAGGTGGTCAATGGATATTCTTTCCATTCTTCCCCCATACACAAAATGACATCTATTTCTTCAGGAGCAACACCCGTGTTTGCCAAACAATCAAGGGCAGCTTTTGCTCCCATTTCTTGGGTTCCGTCATCTTCACCTGGTAAATAAATTTGTTTGATTCCTAACTTTTCAATGACAGCTTCTTCTGTCCAAACCCCTTGTGTCTTTTCACTAATGGTTTTTGCTGACATTGTTTGTTTGGGAAGGTAAATTCCTGTGCCAACAATTCCTACAGTTGGTTTCATGGTTTTCTCCATTGATTTATAAGCGCATTCCACCGTTAACATTAATTGTTTGTCCGGTGACGTAAGAAGCATCATCGCTAGCCAAGAACACAGCAACTTTCGCAATTTCTTCAGGTTGACCTAAGCGTTTTAGCATTGTCATATCTGCAAATTTCTTTAATAAATCTTCAGGAACTGTTTTTAAAATATCTGTCATAACATATCCTGGAGCAATCGCATTTACACGCACAGGAACCCCTTTGCGAGCAAATTCTTTTGCCCAAGTCATAGTTAAGCCCAACACACCAGCTTTGGATGCTGCATAGTTGGCTTGACCAATGTTACCAAACACACCAACAACAGAAGAAATGTTGATAATACTTCCGCCACCAATGGTTTCCATTTGTGGACCAACATAACGAACCAAATTAAATAGTCCTTTTAAATTGACATTTAAAACCAAATCCCATGCTTCATCCGTCATTTTATAAGTCATAGAATCACGAGTGATTCCGGCATTGTTAACTAAAATATCAATTTTGCCAAACTTTGCAACCACTTCATCAAAGAAAGCTTTGCAACCAGCAACATCAGTAACATTCAAACTATAACCAAAGACATTTTCTGCTTCATAACTCATTTCTCCCATATCGGCAGCAATGACAGTTGCTCCTTCAAGAGCAAATGCTTTTGCAATTTCTGCGCCAATGCCTTTTGCACCGCCAGTAACGACAGCGACTTTTCCTTGTAATTTCATAATTAATCCTCCATTTATGCTTTCTTCACAATGATTGCGGTACCCATACCGCCACCAATACACAAGCTTGCAAGCCCGTAAGAACGTTTTTGTGCAAGCAATCCATGTAATAAGGTTACAACAATGCGGTTGCCACTATTTCCTAGTGGATGTCCAAGAGCAATTGCTCCACCATTGATATTTGTTTTATTTAATAATTCCACTTGATTGACGTGATGTTCTTCCACCAATTCTTTTACAACACCCAAGCTTTGAGCCGCAAACGCTTCATTTAATTCGATTAACTCCATTTGATCGAGTTTCATATTTGCGTGTTTCAATGCTTCACGAATGGCTGGTACGGGCCCTAAGCCCATAACCGATGGATCAACACCACCTTGTCCAACACCAATGATTTCAGCAATCACTGGTAAATGATATAATTTCACTGCTTCTTCAGAAGCAACAATCACAAAACTTGCACCATCATTGATGCCTGAGGAACTTCCTGCAGTCACAGATCCGTCAGGCAAAAATGCCGGACGTAATTTCGCAAGTTTTTCTAACGAAGT
>CAZYFI010000069.1:0-6872 GCA_964646985.1 uncultured Bacteroidales bacterium | reverse complement strand
TGCACTTAAATTGCGAGTTTTAGGATTAGATTGTTCAGTTGGAATGACTCCCAAGTGAAATTGTTTTTCATTTTCTAAAAAATTCTTAGCGGCTTCTTTGTAGTCCACAATTAATTACCTCCTAATATTCTACATAATTAACGCGTCTATTATAACACCAAACCCTGATTTATGCAATCACAAAAGACGATTTCGTTATCTAATGATTGGATTTACCGTGTTTATGTAAAATAACAATTTACTTATTTTGCACGAAGTTATATAATATAAATAAGTATATGAATTTACATTTTTTAAAACCAACAACTCTCTTGATAGATCGCCACTATTGAATAAAAAAACAGGGGTAACCAGATGAAAAAAATAAAAATCAGTGGATTAAAAAATCGCATCAATGCCTTACTTGACAATAAGACCTCGATAAATCCTTTTCGTGAATCATTAATTGTTGTTTTACTGTATAGTATTTTTGGTTTCACATGGATTATTGTAACTGATTCCATCTTAAACTACTTTATTAAGGATTCTGAGTTAAATGCCGAGATTCAAACTGCCAAAGGCTGGCTTTTTATTATTTTGACTGTTATTATTTTGTTTTGGCTTGTGAATAGTAGAATGAAGCTTATCAAAGACTTTATTGATCAATTATTTGCTACTTCTTCAGTGCTAACACAAACCGAAGAGCAATTGCAAATACAAAAAGCATTGACAGAAAAAATAATTGGTCAAGCTCCTGTCATGATTGTAATTTGGGACAAAGAAGGAAATTTAAAATCTATCAGTCCTTATGCTTTAGAAGTACTTGGTTACGATGACTCTAAAGTACTAACACGTGATTGGATAAACTTGGTGCTTTCCGATATTAATGCTGAAGGAATGCGAAATGTCTTCCGAAAGCTCAAGTCAAAACAAAGACTATTTAATATCGAAACAGAATTAACCAAAAAAGATGGTACCAAAGTCAATGTTTTGTGGAACAGTGGTATTTTGCCTGAGCAAAATAATCAAATTACCGAATATGTTTCTTTTGGGATTGATATTACCGAAAAACGAATTACAGAAGAACGTTTGAAGTTTATGGCTTTCCATGATACATTAACGGAGCTTCCAAATCGTGAATCTTTGGAAAATTATGTTAATCATTCTTTTGAAGAAGAACATTATCAATTTGCCCTTCTCTATATTGATGTAGATAATTTTAAATATATCAATGATACTCTTGGGCACAATGTTGGAGATGAATTATTAAAGCACATTGGAAAATGTCTTCTTAAAACCATTCAAGAACCTCATTTTGCCGCAAGACTAGGCGGAGATGAATTTGCTATTGTATTAAAAAATTATAACAATCCTAAAGGAATCGTTGATGCCGTTGAAACTGTGAAAAACGCAATTGGTAAGACATGGTTTATTTATAATCACAACTTCTTTATTACATTAAGCATCGGTGTTGCCATTGCAAAAGACAATGGTTTTGATTTTACCACATTATCAAAAAACGCTGACATTGCCATGTATAATGCGAAAAAAGAAGGAAAGAACAGAATGATCTTCTTTGATGAAGCAATCGAAAATGATAATTTCTTGCATATTGATTTGGCAAAGAAAATTCAAAGGGCCATTGAAAACAAAGAATTTGAGCTATATTATCAACCACAATACATTTTATCAGACAAAACGATATTTGGCTTCGAAGCATTAATAAGATGGCATGACGCAAAAACAGGCTTTATCTCTCCAGCAGAATTTATTCCTCTTGCAGAGGAAACACTCCAAATTTATGATATTGAAAAATGGGTTTTTACAGAAGCTATAAAACAAAAACGCAAATGGGATGAAGAAGGAAATGGCCATTTTTCAATCTCAATCAATTTGTCAAGCAAATCTTTGATTAGCGATGTTAATTTTGCTTGGATTGAATCTACTTTAGCCAATTATGATGGTGATTTATCAAAAATCATCGTGGAAGTTACTGAAACAGCAATCATCAGTGATACGAATAAGGTAGTAAATCATGCACAGCGATTAAAGAATTTAGGAGTCAAAATTGCCCTCGATGATTTTGGTACTGGATATTCATCATTGACGCACATCAAATTGTTTCCAATTGATATTGTAAAACTAGATAGAAGTTTCGTAAATCAAATAGAAAACAAAGGAAAAGATGAAATGATCGTCAATTCAGTTATCTATCTAGTTAAGAAGTTAGGTTATAAACTAGTAGCAGAAGGAATTGAGCATGATTCTCAATTAAATTATTTAATTGAGAACGAATGTGATTTTGGGCAAGGTTATTTGCTTGCTCACCCACAAAATATTCAAAAAATCGACCAATTAATCAAAGAAAAAACAGAGTAGAATTTCTACTCTGTTTTCATTTGTGAAAAGCTGGGAAACAGTTGAAGAACCCATTGAACTGCGAACAGCTTTATGATTTTTGTGTTTTGAATTTCTCCACAAACTTATTTGCTAGTTCTGGATCAAATTGCGTTCCCAATCCTTTGATAATTTCATTTAATGCTTCTTCTTTCGACAAAGGCTTACGATACGGTCTAATAGATGTCATGGCATCATATGCATCAGCAATAGCAATGATTCTTGCACGCAAAGGAATATTCTTGCCTTGTAATTTTCTAGGGTACCCAAGTCCATCCCATCTTTCATGGTGTGCTAATATGTCTTCAGCAATTTCTGCATAATCAGGAGAAGTCAACAAGATGCGATATCCAATTTCTGGATGTCGTTTTATTTCTTCCCATTCATCAGCATTTAATTTGTCAGGTTTATTTAAAATAGCATCATCTATGGCAATTTTTCCAATATCATGCAAATTTCCCATCAATTTCAATAAATTGATTTCTTCTCTGCGCAATTTCATTAAACTTCCTATTTCAGCACATAAGAAACTAACTCGCTTGGAATGTGCTTCTTCTCGCTTGTTTTTTACATGAAGGGTATTTAATATCGTACGAATGGTTTCATTTCGTGAGCTTGATACTTCAAACAATTTATTGCGATACATTTTGGATTCTGCATTTTTTATTACATCACTCAAAGACGTTTCTGAGTCTTTTTCTTCAACACCAACAGAAATAGAAATATTCATGCCATTGATCACTTCTTTTTCAAGGAAACTCTTACATTTGTCAACTAGTTTTAAAGCTTTTTGGTAGTCTACATTTCTCATGATAATAACAAATTCATCGCCACCAATTCTCATAAGAGGGTATTCAGGAGGAATATTGTTTTTCACAATATCGGCTGTTTTTTGTAATAATACATCCCCAATTTGATGGCCAAAAGCATCATTCATGATTTTCAATCCGTTGATATCAAACATGACAAATGTGAAATGTGGATCTTTCTCTTTCTCAATTTTAGCTAATTCTTCTTGATAAAAAAGACGATTATACAATCCCGTCAATGGATCGTGATAAGATAAATATTGAATCGCTTTATCGCTTATCTTTCGGTCGGTGATATCGTGAGCAAAGACCGATACACCAATAATATGTTTTTTCACATCGTATAAAGGGGTGTAAAGAGTTTCATAGAATTTCCCTTTTGCAATTTCGATTTCCGATTCTACAATGTGTTCTTTCCCTTGCTGTGCCAGAGAAATTTCTGAATAAAGGCGATTTTTAAAAACAGGATCTGGGATGCAATCAAGAAAACTCATTTCTTCTTTGATATCGATTCCATAATATAATTTCATCGAATTGGCATGAAATTTATTGAAAGTTAAATATTTTTGCGAAAGATCAAGGGTATAAATCTCCATAGCTTTAGGACTGTCAATCGATGATTGCAGTAATATTTTTTGATTTTTCATCGTTTCTTCGGCAGACAAACGATTTTCTTGATATTTTAAAGCCAAACCTAGCACAGACGATGCAATCGGAAAAATAACTAAAAATGGAAGCCAAATTTTGCTGATTTGTGACAATGGATTTGGAGTTAGAAATTGTAAACCAACAACAATAATATGCACGATGAGCCCAAATATAAAATATTCAATAAAGATTGGAAATTTAGGAAATATTTTTCGAATTTTATGCCAAAGAAGACCAATCATTGCTGAAAACACAATGGTTAATGACCCCGCATAAACTCCATCGCCACCAATGTAAATTCGATAAATGAAAGCAATCACTGAAGCAATGATTGTTACAGTCGGACCAAAAAACGCCCCAGTCACACTGATTAAAACACTTCTTGTGTCATAAAAAAGTCCTGTATCAATGGTATACGTATTCATCATAATCAACAAACAAAATCCACCTATTAGAAGCCCAATGAAAATTTTCTTTATGATTCCTTCGCCTAACACGCGAAAATTACTTACTTGATATAGTAAAGCAAGTGCGAATAACAATGTAACATTATTAATTAAATCCAGGGCAATCGGTTCCATATTACTCCATTTCTTTGTTATGACATTTAATTTAGTGACTTATTTTAGACTGTTTAATATTTTTTTGTTCGTATAGCAATTTATCTAAGTGAGAAAAAAACTCCTGAATACTTAGGTTACTTTTCGAATCGAAAGTATCTATTCCAAAACTAATGGACAAATCAAATGGATATGTATGCTCTAAATTAAATTGATTAATGTTGCTTAATAATCTTTGTACAAACATGTTTTCATCTTCTTTTTGTGATATTTCAAAAAATATCGCAAATTCATCACCACCAACCCGAGCAAGAAAATCATTTTTGCGAAATGATTTTCGCAAGATCTCACCCATTTCTCGCAAGATTTGATCGCCTGTTACATGCCCGAATTGATCATTAATTTGTTTAAAATTATCTAAGTCAATCATCATTCCTGCTATCTTAATGTGACGATATTTACTTCTTTTGATTTGATTTAAAAATTCATCAAATTCTCGTTTGTTAAACAAACCAGTCAAATAATCTGTCACAACAATTTCTGATTGTACAAACAAAAAAATCATCAAACAAGAAATGGCAATGGATTGCCAAGTAATCAACAAACCGTAAAATAATGTTTGGATAATCCCACCAATGATTGGAGGAATACTAAACAGTAAAAGGGGAACAAAATTGGATTTTCTCATGTTTTTTCTTTGGAGTATAATTACAATAATACTAATTACCAAGTAAAAATATGATATGACTACATAAATTAAAAAGAATCGACCACGGGTATAAATATTATTTTCATCTAAATAGAAAATGGAACTTCCAAAAATACTGATAAAAGCAAGCACCATATTTAAAATTAAAGGTAATAAAAATACAATATGCCATGGTTTCAAGGGAATTGATTTCTTTTTTGTGAAAACATTCACAAAGTAAAACCAAAGCAATCCAATCAAAGGAGCAATGGAAAAACTAGAAATGTGTAAAAAATAATGGAAGATCAAAGCAAAAGTTCCAGAAACTCCACCCGTAAATTGAATCAATACATCAATTATCATTAATATAATATCAATAATAATAATGGCTCTAAAAATGCGATTCCCCAAATGGTGAGCATCTCTATGTCTTCTTAATCCAATGATAATAATTAAGAGTACTATTATTGAATATATATTTGTTTGTATTGTATATTCCATTCCATCACCTTACCTTTAATAACTATATTTCTTGTATTTATTATACCATATTTTAAAAATCTTATAAATTTATTAGTAATTCATTCATATTATTGGATTTTTATTTGACCACTCACAACTTTGTTCTTAAGTATCAATAACTTCTCTTTGATGAGCAAAGCAGTTTTTAAAAAATCTTCTTCACTTTTTCCTGTGGGATCTTCTAATCCCCAATCTTCTCGATATGAGCAAGGCAAAAACGGGCACTCTACATTGCACCCCATTGTGACAACAATATCAATTTCTGGAAGCTGATGTATAAGTTTAGATTTTTGGGTTACATTCATATCATAATTGTATAGCTTTTTTATCGTCTTAACAGCATTTTCATTGATACTAGATTTTAACTCTGTTCCGGCACTAAATGGCTCGAAAATGTCGCTGGCAATTATTTTTGTTATCGCTTCTGCCATTTGACTACGGCAACTATTGTGCACACAAATAAAGGCTACTTTTATTTTTCTCATAAGTTTCACAAACCTCTTATTTCCCAATCAAATCAGCAATTACCCAAAGAAACTTTGCTGTTGTATGGCCCCAAACTTCTTTATAAACTGCATTATTAACAACTGGCCAAAAAGGAACATCTTCATCCCCTTTGGTTTCAATTCCCACAGGGAGCGCTCCAACCAACTGTCGCGAAAAAGCAACATACAAAGGATGATAATTGTGTCCTTCACCATATAATGTGGAACTGGCAAAAGGATTTTTCCCTAAAACCCATTCACATTGTCTAATTGCCACTTGTCTTAATTCTTGATTGTGAAACAATTCTCCAATAGAACTTATTGCTTTGGTTTTGCTTAATAATGTTGCATGGAATCCTCTTCTTTGAATCGCAATCGGAAATCTTCTTAAAAACACATCTTCGTTGAGTTCTTTTCCTTTTTTGATTTGACGATTTAGATTTTCCACTGCTAATTCAATTTGATTGCGATTTGGAATCGTAAATCGATCTAAATTTATTTTTTTACATTCATAAATATGGGCAGGAATCAATCCATAAGGAGCAATTTCATCTTTTGTGCGCAAAATATATTCTTGATATAATTGTAAACACCCAATCCAATCAGCATATTTCTCATGATGTGGTGCCACTTTGCACAAATGAATGATTCCCGTAATAGGCGATTGTTCGTGTCCACGATGCTCATAAGTTAAATAAGTTTCATGACTAGGGTTTTCATAGAAAAATCCTCTAAGAGGTTTTTCCCAATTTTGATAGAATCGTTCTTGGCAAGCAATAACTTC
>CAZYFI010000068.1:0-7050 GCA_964646985.1 uncultured Bacteroidales bacterium | reverse complement strand
AATCCCAAGATGGTTTTTTCTATTTCATTCCTAATGTTTCCACATTCCCAACCGGCACAGTAAACATAAAGCCTGCTTGACGTAGTTTGTCTACTACAAAAATCTCATTTACTGCTTCCATTGTTTTTTGAAGCAAATGTTCTTCTTTGATCACAGTAAAAATGGTTTTGTTATAAGGATTAGATCCTGACAATAAATTCTTTAAAGAGCCAAATAGAGGAATACTTTCTATTCCACCATGGACAATAGCCGCTCCCATTCCCTGACTATCGATAATGGTTGCACCACCAACGCCCAAATCAACAAGCTGTTTTAAGACATCTTCTAAATATTCTTCACGATTTAAAACAATAAACAAAGCAACCATATTTTCTCCTTTTTCCTTACTATACATTATTCTCCTCCTGGTTGCAACTCTAAGTTTGGTTTTCGTGTTACAACTTCTTCTTTTAGTTCTGATTTTAATGCACCATCTATTTCTCCAGCCTTTTTAATGGCTATTTTCGCAAACACCGGTCCCGTTGTCTCATATATCAATACACTAAACATAATAATGGTGGTAATGGCTAAGGCATATTCTGGGAGTTGTTGCCTAACCAATACCGATAATCCAATTGATATTCCTCCTTGAGGAAGCATTGCAAAACCCAAATACTTTTGAACGACACGTTCGGATTTTGTCACTTTGGCTCCCACATAACTACCTAAGAACTTTCCTCCTGCCCGGGCAAAAATGTAAGCAATCCCCACAAAGCCAACGGTTGTTAAAATCGATAAATCAAGGCTTGCTCCTGCGACAGTAAAGAAGATGACAAAGAAGGGTGATGCCAAATCATTTACAGAACTAAAAATACGGTTGGAATTACGTACCACATTGACCACAACGGTTCCAAGGACAATATTCGTAAGCAATGGAGAAAATCCCAACCACTTAGACATCCCTGTTGCAATTCCAATTGCCGCAATGCTTAATATCTGATGTTCGTCTCTATTTTCTGCTTTCTTAGAAACCCAAGAAAGAATAACACCCAAAACAAACCCGAGCAAAAAAGAGCCCCCAATTTCTACAAGTGGTTTGATAATCATATCACTCCATTTGACTGCCTCTTGGGAAATCGTTAGCTTTGCTAAAGCCATGGCAATCCCAAAAGCCATAATCCCAAATACATCATCCAAAGCAACAACAGGCAAAATTGTTTTCGTGAGTGGTCCAGAAGCCCTGTACTGGCGAATCACCAAAAGCGTTGCTGCTGGAGCTGTTGCCGCTGACATTGATGCAATAACAATGGAAAAGGCAAATGGTTGTTTGAACAACACAAACATCACAAAGAAAACAACCCCAATGGCGCCAATGACTTCTAATAAAGTAATCCAAAAAATCCTTTTGCCCACTTTAAGCATATCCTTCATAATAAATTCGGAACCAATGGAAAAGGCAATAATCGATAAAGCAACTTCACTTAAAATAGAAAAATCATCTACATCTGTTGAAGAAACCACTTTGAAAAAAGAAGGTCCTAACAACAACCCCGCCAACAAATACCCAGATACACTTGGCAACTTCACCAGTTTTGCCAATTTGCCACCAACGAATCCCACCATCACAATCATGCCCAATTTAATTAATACTTCCACGCTCTTCTCCTTATCATCTTCTTCACGTGCTGCTTTTTGGGTAAAACAAAAAGCGCATACGACTTTAAAAGCCTTATACGCTTGGTAAACTCCTATGAGGTTAGCTGACGGATTCGGGCGACCAAGTTGCCCTACTTGATAAAATCAAGATTCACCCCACAATTGGGTCCCCCACTATATAATATTCGGAGATATCTATATATATATTACCACAAACAAAGAAAAAAGTAAAGCAAAAACGGTCAAATCTACTACCGTTTCATTCCTTTTTATTACATCAATCCTGTTACATTTCCTTCATCGTCCATATCGATTTTGATGGCTTGTGGTTCTTTGTTTAATCCAGGCATCGTCATAATCGTTCCTGTCAAACAAATTAAGAATTTGGAACCAGTTGCCAAACGGACTTCTTTAATATGGATGGTATGGCTTTTTGGAACACCAATTATCTTTGGATTATCGGTGACGCTTGTTTGTGCTTTTGCCATACATACATAGAAATCATGATATGGCCCTTGATTGTATTTGCTGATTTGTTCAAATACTTCAGGTGCATATTCAATGTTCGTTGCATGGTAAATTTCGACACAAATGCGTTCAATTTTGGTAAACAAAGATTCAGAAACATCATATAGAGGACGATATTTTCTGCGTGGTGCAATGTTTTTTAACACTTTGTTGACCAAGTCTTCTCCACCAGAAGACCCCTTGGCAAACACTTCGCTTAAGGCGACATCAACTTCATGGGCTTTTCCCCATTCCATGATGAAGGCAAGTTCTTCTTCACTGTCAGAAGCAAAACGATTTAATGCAACCACAACCGGCAAATTAAATTTGCGAATTGTTTCTAAGTGTCTTCCTAAGTTGTCAATGCCTTTTTTCAAGGCATCTACATTAGGATTTTTTAAATCAGTTAGTGGCATTCCCCCATGATATTTTAAGGCTCTCACTGTAGCCACAATCACAACCAAACTTGGGTTCAAGTTGGCTTCTTGACATTTGATGTCTAAGAACTTTTCTGCTCCTAAATCAACACCAAAGCCTGCTTCCGTGACAACATAATCAGCAAGTTTTAAAGCAAGTTTTGTAGCCAAAACCGAATTGCATCCATGAGCAATGTTTGCAAATGGGCCACCATGGCAAACAACCAAATTGTTTTCCAAGGTTTGGATTAAATTTGGTTTCAATGCATTCTTTAACAACACAAGCAAAGAACCAGAAATTTGTAAATCTTTGATGGTCACTGGCTCATCCGATGTATTATAAGCAACAATCATGCGATCAAGTCGCTCTCTTAAATCATGGTAATTGTTGGATAAACATAAACTTGCCATAATCTCTGATGCAACCGTAATATTAAATCCATCTTCTCTTGGCGTTTCTTTCTTTGATTCTTGGGCAACCGTTACTTTGCGCAATGCCCGATCATTTAAATCAACACAACGTTTCCAAGTGATTTTATTGGCATCAATTTGTAATTCATTGCCTTGAAAAATATGGTTATCAATCACAGCACTCACCAAGTTGTTGGCTGTTGTAATGGCATGTAAATCACCAGTAAAATGCAAATTTAAATCCACCATTGGATTTAATTGGGCATAACCCCCACCAGCAGCTCCGCCTTTGACACCAAATACTGGTCCCAAAGAAGGTTCACGAATGGCTCCAACCGCTCTTTTTCCCATTTTATTCAAGGAATCGACTAAGCCAATTGTGGTCGTACTTTTTCCTTCTCCAGCTGGAGTAGGAGTGATTGCAGAAACAAGAATCAGTTTTCCATCTTTTTTATCTTTTAAACGTTCAAAGGCACTGAATTCTACTTTCGCTAGATGTTTCCCAATTAAGTAAAGTTCTTCTTCTTTTAATTTATTTTTTTTCGCAATTTTCTTCATATCAACAAGCGTCGCTTGATTGATAATTTCAATATCTGATAACATTTGATTGCATCCTTTCTATTTTATTACTGCTTCTGTGATGTATTTCATTATTAATTTGATTTCTGATTTTCCACTAAACTCAAAATGTAAATTTGGTGTGCCAAAATATCCTAAATCAAGCACAGCATGGCTTTCAAGATCTTTGGCAGTCGATAACACAAATGTAGTAACACGATTATAAGGGTAAGAGACAAACTGGCGCTTTTTTCCAAAAGCTCCAGAAACACTAACTAGAATCACACGTTTGTTTGTAAAAACAACGCCTTCCTTGGCTGATTTCAAAGAATCAACCGCTTGTTCTCCATCCACCAACAATTCTCCTAAATAATCTAAATATTTAGGTTCTTGAACCAAACGGGAAAAATTTTTTAAATTAGCATCGGTTAATTTTTTTGCCATTAAATAACTCCTTGTGCTTTCATAGCTTCATATACTTTTAGGAAACCTGCAATATTGGCTCCCACTACCATATTTCCTGGTTGATTGATTTTAACAGAAGTTTGATAAACATTATGATAAATATTTTTCATGATTTCCTTTAAACGATTATCTACTTCTTCAAACGTCCAAGAAAAACGCATTGAGTTTTGACTCATCTCAAGACCACTAGTAGCAACCCCACCCGCATTGGCGGCTTTCCCTGGAGCAAACAAGATTCCATTTTCCATTAAATATTTCGTTGCTTCATTGGTGGTTGGCATATTTGCCCCTTCACACACCAATAGCGTTTTGTTTTTCACTAATTTTTTTGCTTCGTCTAACCCAATTTCATTTTGTGTTGCACAAGGAAATACCAAATCACATGGAATATCCCATATATCCTTTAAATCACGGGAGAATTTTACGTTAGGATGCATTATCGCATACTGGTCTAAATTCAGATGCTTAGATTTCAAATCAACAACTAAGTCAACATCCAGTCCATTTTCATCATAAACCATTCCTGAAATGTCATTCATAGCTATGACTTTTCCTCCAAGGGCTTTGGCTTTCACAGCACAAAAACTTCCAACATTTCCACTTCCTGTGACCAAAACTTTTTTGTTATTAAAGTTTTCTGCTTTTAAATTCTTAAGCATTTCAAGGGCAAAATAGCAAACACCAAAGCCAGTGGCTTGTGGTCTTACCAAACTTCCGCCATAACTTAGTCCTTTCCCCGTAAACACACCTGTGAATTCATTGCGTAGTTTTTTGTAGTAACCAAACATAAATCCAACTTCACGAGGTCCAACACCAAAATCACCAGCTGGAACGTCGGTGTTTTCTCCTAAATGGCGATAGAGTTCTGCCATAAAGCTCTGGCAAAATCGCATAATTTCATTGTCGCTTTTGCCAACAGGATCAAAATCAGCTCCACCTTTGCCACCACCCATTGGTAGTCCGGTTAGAGAATTTTTAAAGGTTTGTTCAAACCCTAAAAACTTAATAATCGATTGATTTACAGAACGATCAAAGCGAATCCCACCTTTATAAGGACCGATTGCGGAATTGTACTGAACACGGAATCCTCGATTGACCCATACTTTTCCTTGGTCATCTACCCAAGGAACACGGAAAATAATCAATCGCTCAGGTTCTACCACTCTTTCAATGATTCCAAAACGCTCAATATTAGGATCACTTTCAACCAACAAATCCATAGAATCTAAAAACTCTTTCACTGCTTGTAAGAATTCAGGTTCATGGCCACTTTTTACTAATAAGTCTTGATAAACTCGATTCAAATAAGAACTATTAAACATGCATAATTCCTTTCTTCTTTCTTTATTTTATCACAAAAAGAAATCGTTTACAATATATATATCGTAAACGAAAAGCAAAAAGAGATAGATTTTCTTCTATCTCTTTTGGATTATTGCATACTTTTTATGTATTGTATGATTTCGTTTACTGAAGAAAGTTTGCCGCTGGCCATCACTTTTCCATTGATGATGATCCCTGGAGTTGACATCACACCAAGCCTCGCGATTTCTCCGTAATCACTTACGTGAACGACTTCTTCTTTGATTTCACACAAAACAGCTGCTTGTTTTGCATTTTCATAGTTTTGCTGGGATTTTTTGCAACATCCACCCAATGCTTTGATTTCCATACGATCCTCCTAAAAAATAAATTGCATAAAATTAAACAAATATCCGATTAATATGATTCCAATGACAACGATTGTGAAAAATAAAGCTAACAACTTTGGTTTGATTGCTTTACTCAATAATACCAAAGAAGGAATTGACAAAGCAGTAACACTCATCATAAAAGCCAAAATCGTTCCGACACCAACGCCTTTTGCAAACAATGATTCCGCAATCGGAATGGTACCAAAAATATCAGCATACATTGGTGTACCAATGAATGTCGCTATGACAACAGAAAATGGATTTGAGTTTCCTAACACGGTTTCAACCCACGACTTTGGAATCCAGTTATGAATCACTGCACCAATTAGAATTCCTATCAATAAATATACAACCACTTTTTTATAAGTTGCAGTTGCTTGTTCTTTCGCATACACCAAACGCTCCTGTTTGGTCATTTCTTGTTCTTCTAAAGAAACGAGATCTTCTCCTCGAACAAAGTCTTGGTATTCTTCTTTTAAACCTGATTTTTCAATGATCGTTCCACCAACAACAGCCAACAACAAACCACTTAAAACATAAGCAATGGCAATTGGAAAACCAAATATCGTAATTAACAAAACCAAAGCTCCCAAATCAACCAATGGACTAGAAATGAGAAAAGAAAAAGTCACACCTGTTGGTATTTTTGCTCTTGTAAAACCAATAAACAAAGGAATGGAAGAGCAAGAACAAAACGGGGTAATGGTCCCAAGTAATGCTCCTAGAATATTGGCACCAATGCCATGATAACGACTTAAAATACGTTTCGTTCTTTCTGGGGGAAAATAAGATTGCACATAAGAAATAATAAAAATGAGCAATAATAATAACACACTGATTTTAATGAAATCATAAAAAAAGAATTGAAGAGATTGACCAAATCGGCTTTTTAAGAAGTCTTGTGAAAAAAGCGATGAAATAAGGAACCCAATCACATCATTCAGCCACTTCATTCCTAAAATTTGATCGGTGAAGAAATCCCAAATCATTTTAAATGTCATGAATGACCTTCTTGACATGCACATTGCATGTCACCAAAATCTAAGAAATCAAAAAACAACAACATTTCAGCAATCATTTCTTTATTGAGAGAATAATGAATCCACTTTCCTTCTTTGCGACTTGTGATGATGTTCGCTTCACTTAATATTTTCAAATGATGAGAAGCGGTTGGTTGAGAAACTCCCAATGTTTCATAAAATTGACAAGCACAAGTTTCCTTTTGTGATAGCATCAATAAAATTTGAATTCTGCTTTCATCACCCAATGCTTTGAATATTTGTGCATACTGCTTGTTATCCATAAAGACCTCCAAATTTGATTCTATTATAATACATATATCGATGATTGTCAATATGAAAAAG
>CAZYFI010000067.1:0-7096 GCA_964646985.1 uncultured Bacteroidales bacterium | reverse complement strand
ATATAGGTACATAATTTTACAAAGGTTTTATATAAGGTTAGTGGCAAACTCGGGATGATTTTTTAATTAAAATTTACAATTAGCAATTTTCAAAATTCTTTGAATAACCAAAAAGATTATGATATAATTAATTGAATAAAAATAAGGAGTGTCTCAATGAAAAAGATAAGTCTGTTCTTATTAATGCTTTTCAGTTTATTAGTACTGGTTTCTTTCACTCAAGTTCAAGCTTTGGGAGAAATAACCGAAATTGCTGGTGCAAAATATTATGCCCAAACAATTGTTGAATCTAATAAATTAGATTATGGTGTTACTCATACCAAAGAGTTAGGATTCACATCGACTCCTCTTTCTGGTTATGATGTTGATGGATTAGGTGGTCAAAGTGGATACGTTGTTCCAAATCAATTTTATGCACAACAAGTAAACTTTCTTGAAGTGCCCGTTTCTGCTGGTGTAAAAATCACCAATTGGGGAAATTTAAACAATCATCGCTGGACTTTAACTACTGTTAGAAATTTAATTGCTGATTATGAAAGCAAACATCCAGAATGGCGTGTTGTTGCAGCAATCAATGGTGACTTTTTCGACATTGGTGGTACAGGAAATCTTCCTTATCAAACCAGTGGGGCTTTGGTATCAGGTGGAGAACATTATAAAACGACTTCTGGTAACACAGTTGGTTTTACAAACAACGGAACTGCCAATTCTTTGGTGGGTAATCAAACGGTTGCACGAACAAAATACATGCAATTAGCTGTGTATGATGCTCAAGGGGAAATTATTTCTGAGTTCGATATAGAAAAGATAAATGAAGCGCCAGGTGAAAATCAAACCGCTGTTTATTTTGCAAATTATAATACTTCAAAAGAAATCGTTCCGATTAATGTCATCGTTAGCCCAACAAGCAATGGCTATTTTGTAGATGCAGCTGATTTAGCTCTTCCAAATCGTCCTACTGATTTCTATGGAAAAGGTAAAATTTCTTCTTTCGCATCAAAAACCATTGGAAAAGGACAATTTGCAATTGTTACCAATAACTCGACAGTCGCACAAGCATTGGGCAAAGATGTGATGATTCGCGCCCAATATGAATATACTGGTGCCTATGCTGGAATCGATGATGTTTGTGGTGGTGGTTCAACCATTATGCGTGATGGTGTTGCCAATCCAAATGCAGGATTAGGTGATCGTGCTCCAAGAACAGTTGTTGGTAAAAAAGCAGATGGTACAATTGTGATGATGGTGGTTGATGGTCGTCAATCTGCTATCAATATGTATGGCGCTGATCGTTATGAACTTGCTGCCATTATGGCAAGTCGTGGAGCAGTGGATGCTTACAATCTTGATGGTGGTGGATCTTCAACAGTGGTTATCCGAGAAGGAGAGAACCTTCGTGTATTGAATTCGCCTTCTGATGGTCGTGAAAGAACTGATGCCAATTGTTTGTTGATCGTTGTTCATGAACCTGATATGCATTATGAAGTTGCAGAAAAAACGGAAACAACCGTAAAAATTAAAGTCAATGTCGAAAATCCTTATTTCCATAAAATGGATAAAGTTTTAGTACGTGTGAATACTCAGTTGCAAGAAGTAGTAGATGGTGAAGTATCATTTACTGGTTTACGAGCTAATCGTGAATACAAAGTGGATTTGTTTTATAAAACACCAACAGGAGTCATGTATCAAGTTAACTTTTTAGAATATTTTAATACATTAAAACGAATACCCGAGTTTACAATTGTTAATTTGACCGAGTCCGATACATCATTTACTTTCGCTCCAGAATATTTTGATCAAGATCAAGCTACCAATCTATTAACTGCCTCACTTTTTGTAAATGGTGATGAATTCCATTTTGTAGATGGAACACTTACCATTGAAAAATCTTTACTATCAACTTTAGATGAAGTTAAATTGATATATACAGTTGATTTGGGTTTGGGAGCAACAGAAATAATGGTAATGAATCCAATGTTCTTTTCTACCTTAACACTAAATGTTCTGCTAGAACAACAACAAGTATTTATTGATGATTTATACGAATAAATTTAGGCGACTAAGATATCTTAGTCGCTTTTTATTTCATTTTAGTGTTTAATAATGACTTGATTTATGGTACAATAAAAGCAATATAAAGAGGGAAATATATGAAAAAAATATTTATTTTATTATGGTTTGTTGCTGTTGCCTTATTTTTATCAAATCAAGTTCAACTTCAAGCCGATGTTAATGTTACAGAGATTGCTGGAGCAAGAGTTTACAACCAAGAGGTTGTAGAGACAAATTTACTACCTTATGGTGTTAATCACACATTAACGAAGTCATTTACTTCAACTTCAATCACTGGCTATGATGCTGATGGTCTTGGAGGAGGCAGTGCGATGGTAGAAGCGGGGACATATTATCCCCAACAAATAAATGTATTAGAGGTTCCCACATCACAAGAAGTTAAAATCACCAATTGGGGTAATTTTAATGGCAATCGTTGGACTCTTACTACAGTTAGAGCATTAATTACAGATTATGAAGCCAAACATCTTGGATGGAAGGTCATTGCTGCGATAAATGGTGATTTCTTTGATATAGGTGGAAAAGGGAATTTGCCTTATCAAACAAATGGAGCACTTGCTTCAGATGGAGAAAATTACAAAACAACATCTAGTGGAACCATTGCATTTCCCAATGATGGAACTGCCAATTCATTAATTGGCAATCAAGACGTGATCAGAGCAGAAAAAATGTCTTTATCGATATATAATACTTTGAATGAAATTACTTCTGAATTTGCGATTGATGTGGTAAATGCTGCACCTCAAGAAGGGCAAACTAGTTTGTTTTATGCAAATTATGATGCGACTCACACTTTAATTCCCAAAGAAGTGATTATTCCGAATGGATTTTCGGGATATTTTGTTGATTCTGCAATGTTGACTCTTCCAAATAACGAAAATGATTTTTATGGAAAAGGAGTCATTAGTTCTGATGTTGCAAAGCCATTAGGTAGTGGACAATTTGCTATTGTCACCAATAATGCAACTTTGAAATCAAGTCTCTCGGTTGGAACTTTAATCCGAGCACAATATGAATATGTAGGAGCCTATGCCAACATTGGTGATGTAGCGGGTTGTGGACAAACAATTATGAGTCAAGGAGAAGTTGTTCCTGCGGGATTAACAGATCGCGCCCCAAGAACTGTGATTGGCAAAAAGGCAGATGGAACCATTGTTATGATGGTCATTGATGGAAGACAGGCATCAAAAGGCATGTATGGAGCTGATCGTACGGAGCTTGCGGCGATTATGGCAAGTTATGGTGCTGTGGATGCCTATAATTTAGATGGTGGTGGATCTTCCACAATGGTGATTCGTAAGAATGGGGCTTTTGTGGTCATGAATTCACCTTCCGATGGCCGTGAAAGGACCGATGCTAATTGTTTGTTAATTGTTGCAAAAGATCCTGAAATCAATGCTACAATAAAAAGCGTCAATCAAACATCTCTATCTTTACAAGTTTTATGTACAAATAGCAATGGTCATGATATTCAACAGTTGTTTGTAGAGATGAATGGAGAATCAAAGCAAGTAGTGAATGATGAAGTTACCTTTGATCAATTAACTAATAACAAAGAATATTTTTATCGCTTGTTTTATAAGAATACTGCAAATGAAACAAAATTAATACTTAAAGATGGAAAACTGAAGACGTTAAAAATTGCCCCTGAATTTTTGGGTATTGAAGTCTATGAGGTTGAAGAAAGTTTCCGTATAAAGCTATTGTACATAGATCCTGATAAATCAGGAAATTATGATGCTGCAAATATTAAAATTAACGGAAGAACAACTTTTTTAAAGAATGGAGAAATCACACTAAAAAAGTCGATCATTGGCGATGAAATTACTCAATTGAATATCACTTATACCTATAATTTAAATGATGGCAATCTCATTGTCACCTCTTTAGAAGATCCTGAATATGTTTTATTTGTTAGTACAGGGACTTATTTTTATGGAATATTAAACAAACAAATACAAGCCATCAATGGAATTTACAAATAAAATGGTGCCAAGTTATCTTGGCACTTTTTCGTTAGAAAATTCTTGTGAAAGTAGGCAAGGTAATATATAATAAAAGAATAGGTGATTAATATGGAAAATATGATTAAAGAAAACGAAATAAAATTATTGACGATAAAAAGATTAGGGATAAATGGAGAAGGAATCGGTTATTATAAGCGATTGGCAGTCTTCATTCCTGGAGCCATTGTCGGAGAAGAAGTGGAAGCCAAAATTACAAAGGTTGAAGAGAAATTTGCTTATGGTGAAATCGTCAATATTAAAAAGGCATCGGAGTTTAGAGTAACTCCACCATGTCCTTATTATGGAAAATGTGGTGGATGCCAGTTACAACATATGAGTTATGCTGAACAGTTGGTACAAAAGCGCAATATCATTAGTGAGGCTTTTGAAAGGTATTTTGAAGGAGATCGCTCTAAATTTCGTATTTATGATACAATTGGCATGGACGAACCTTTTCATTATCGCAATAAAACCCAATTACCAACGAGACATGATGGAGATAAGGTTGTTGTTGGAATGTATGCAATGAATTCAAATAGATTGGTATATATCGATGAATGTTTAATCGAAAATCCGCTTGTTTCAAAAGTTGTGAATGAAGTTTGTAGTTTGTTAACTGCTTCTGAAATTGATGTTTTTAATCCGAAATTTAAACAGGGAAATTTACGTTATTTGGTGGTAAGAGCATTTGAAGAAACAAATGAAGCACAAGTAACTTTTGTTTTGCGCGAAAAAGAATCAAGGATTATAAAAATACTCAGAAAAGCAATTCAAGTTGAGCACGTCAGTTCCGTTAATTATAGCATCAATGATGATCTAAAGGCGATAGAAATTATCAATCAAGAAGTCGTTCATCTTGAAGGAAAACAAAAGATTAATGGCATGTTAAACAATCTAAAATTTGAAATATCTGCAGATGCTTTTTTTCAACTTAACTCAAAACAATCTTTGGTTTTGTATGAACAAATAAAAAAGAGTGCCAATTTAAAGGGATATGAAAAAGTGTTAGATTGCTATTGTGGAATAGGTAGCATTGGGATGTACCTAGCCAAACAAGCAAAAGAAGTAAGAGGAATTGATACTAACAAGGAAAGTATTTTAAATGCAAATGAATTTGCTCTTATGAATAAAATTGAAAACGCCACATTTTATGCCGGAAATATTTTGCCTTATTTCATGCAATTTGCAGAAGAAGGTTTTGTTCCTGATGTATTGGTTATCGATCCTCCAAGACGTGGGATTGAATTAAATGTGTTAAATTACATAAAAAAACACAGAATCAAAAAAATTATTTATGTTTCATGCAATCCAGCAACGCTAGCTAAGAATTTAAATCATTTGCATAAAGCATACAGCATTAAGTATGTTCAACCAATTGACATGTTTCCTAACACATCTCATGTTGAATCTTGCACTTTACTAGAAATTAGATAGGGTATACTTTGTTTTTATTAGTTAATTGTGTTTCATATATCATCTTCAATCTATATTTGTAAAGGAGATTTCATGGTAGAAAAAGTTTATAAAATCACATCAAGTGATGAAAAATTAATTGAAAAAGTCCTTTTTGATGAAAACTTAAATTATCTACATATGGTTTTTCAATGTAATGAAGGGCTTCCAGAGCATATGTCAAATTCCAATGTTTACATGACGGTAATTAGAGGAACTCTTTCAATTGGTTTAAATGATGAAAATATACATAAGTATGAAAAAAATACTTTGCTTAAAATTCCTGTCAACACAAAAATGAATGTTAAGAATCTTGACAATGAAGTGTTGGAATTATTGGTTGTAAAAGCGCCGGCTCCCATTAAATAAATAATTATATTTTTTCCTAAATGTCAAAATGAGGTTAATATGAATAGTTATTTTAGAATAGATATCAATGTTGTTTCTGCTGTTTTATTGGCAGTTATTTTAGTGATTGCATATAAAAGATTGGATAGAAAAGACAAACTAAGCCAAGCTTTTTTCACAACCTCAATTATCATTATTTTTCAATTACTAATTGAAGCTGCAACCTGTTTGATTAATATGAGACAAGAACCTTGGGTATATGTTGTTGCCAATCTATTGCACATTGTTTTATTTATCACAGCTCCAATTCTTACAATGTATTGGTATTTGTTGTTGAGAAAGTTAATCAATCCAAATGATCAAATAAAAAAGAAAATCTTTGTTTTGATATCCATTCCCCTCATGATTAATATGATTTTTGTCCTGTTATCTCCTTTTTTTAAATTTATGTTTTACATTGATGATGCAAATGTTTATCAACGTGGAAATTATTTCTTTATTTCAGCAATCATTTCTTACGGATATTTGATCTTTGGGCTGATTAGAATTGCGAAAAACACTTCAAAAATTGTCAGACGTGATTTAAACTTAATGTTTATTTCTACCATCATACCCATTGTTGGTGGTATTTTACAGTCATTTATTTACGGAATCTTATTGATGTGGAGTAGTGTTGCTTTCGCATTGATTATTGTTTATTTATTCTTGCAACAAAGGTTGGTTCATTTGGATAATTTAACTGGAGTATGGAATCGGGAATCTTTTTATTACTACATCGAAGAGCTTTTTAAAAAAAATATGGCTTTGTCTTTTGGAGCCATTTATATTGATGTAGATAATCTAAAAGGAATTAACGATAACTATGGTCACTTTGAAGGCGACTTTGCTTTACAAGAGACAAGTAGAATTATAAAAAGCATCTTGTTTTCTTCAGATGTTCTTGCTCGTGTAGGTGGGGACGAATTTATTATATTATCTATGCAAACCTCCAATGATCAATTAAATATATTAAACATGAAATTGAAAGAAGCTTTTTCAATATATAATGATATTTCTAATAAACCTTATCAAATTACAGTAAGTACAGGAAAAGACATTTACTCAAGCAATTTTAATTCTTTTGAACAATTTGTGCGCCATATAGACCATTTAATGTACGAAGAAAAAAACACAAAATATTCACCAAAAGACTGAGGACAATTAAAGGCTCTCAGTCT
>CAZYFI010000066.1:5375-7639 GCA_964646985.1 uncultured Bacteroidales bacterium | reverse complement strand
ACTTGAACTCGCAACCTCCTGGTTCGAAGCCAGATACTCTATCCAGTTGAGCTATGGACGCATTTCATGCTGTATTATTTTAACACAATTAATTTTTTTATGCAAGACAAAACTATGCCCAAAAGTCAAATAAAAGAGCTTTGAAAGCTCTTTTATTATGCATAAGTTATTAAATTTACTTTTTCCCTATCCAATCGTTTTATAACAGCAACAATTAATTTTATTGCGTTTTCATAATCATCTCGATGTAGAATTGAAGTATGAGAATGAATGTAACGTGTTGCAATGCATAAAGACATCGCAGGTGATCCAGAATGAGCCAAATGCGCAGTTCCTGCGTCAGTTCCTCCACGTTTTAAATAGTCTAGTTGATAAGGTATATTTTCTTCTTTTGCAACTTTTATCACAAAGTTCCTTAGCTCTACATGTCCTATTAAGGCACTGTCATAAACTAAAATTGCCGGACCTTTTCCCATTTTCACTGACATATCTGTGCCTGGTGTATCTTTTGCAATTCCTACGTCTAAAGCAAACACAATATCGGGATCAATCATTTGCGCTGATGTTTTTGCACCTCTAAGACCTATTTCTTCTTGAACCGATCCAACACCATAAACGATGTTTGGATGAGATATTTTTTTAAGCGCTCTTAATGCTTCAACAACTATGGCACATCCAATCCGATTATCCCAAGCTTTTGCAAGTAAATATTTGGGGTTTGCTAAAGTTCTAAAAGTGATATTTGGTGTAATCATATTACCAATATCAATTCCTAATTTTTCTACTTCTTCTTTGCTGTCAACTCCCAAATCTAGATACATGTCATCAATATTTGCAGGATTTTTTAAATCTTCAGGGTTTAACAAATGCGGTGGTTTTGATCCCATCACAGCAAAAACACGTTTTCCTTCTTTGGTAGTAACGATATATTGTTGCGCAAGCATGACTTGACTCCACCAACCACCTATTGTTTGAAAGCGCAAAAATCCTTCATCGGTGATTTTTGTAACAATCATGCCAATTTCATCCATATGTCCAGAAATCATAATTTTAGGTGCATCTTGTTTTCCAATTTTTCTAGCAATTATAGAACCAAGACCGTCAAAAAGCACATTGTCTTCATCAACAATTTCTAAAAACTTCTTTTTTAAAAAATGCTTTACTTGCTTTTCATGACCAGAAATGCCTTCAATATCAGTTAATTCTTTTAAAAATTCTAACTCTTTTTCCATTCCATTCTTCCTTTATGACAATGTTGCTTCTTCTTTTTTTTCTTCTTCAGGGATTACGACGTCAGATTTCACTGATTCAGGATCGTCAATGACTTCATCTGCTACTTGGGTGTCTTTTTTTACAACTTTTTTTGTATCTTCCTTTGCCCTTAATTCATAACGATTATTGCGATAATGCTTATAGCCACTAAACCCTATGAAAATCGCACTCAAAACAGCCAATACAAGTATGATGTATGCCAATGTTTTTGAATCAAATCCGCCTTTTGAAATAATCAAAATACCAATTACAAATAAACCAATGTGAGAAAAAAACTTGATATAGTCATTTGGTTCGTCTCTCAAAGAGGTTGCGAACAAATGAACAAATCCTCGTAATACTAAAGCTCCACCAACAATATAGCCAAACCAATTACTAAGTGAAGAATCGGATTTGCCTCCTTCAATTACGAGAAAAACTCCTGCTCCAACATTTAACAATATCTCCACAGCATAAATAATCCTAAGAACTTTATCAGGAGTTGTTTTTAAAAGTGGAACAAATCGCAATAAACCAAAAACCAATAAAATTAAACCAACAAAAACATAAAGAATAGACGATTGTACAACAGTAAAAATGCCTACACCAATTAATATAGCAGCACCTACCCATTCAAATACGAACAAATACTTTTTAAAGAATTCTTTCATAAACAATTACATCCTTTCTTTGGTACCTACACCAATTAAATTAAGACCATCTTTTAATATAATTTGAACTGCTTTCAATACAGTCAATTTTTCCATCACTTCATCAATATCATCAGTAATAATTCTTTCATCGTTATAATAAGTATGCAGCGATGAAGCCAAGTTTAATAAATATTGCGCAATTTTATGAGGTAATCTTTTTGTTGCCGCTTCTTCAATTACCAAAGGATATTGCAACAATTGCATTACAATTTTATTAATTGAATCAATGTTAATTTTTTGAAATTGTGTTACGGGGTGAAATTTCATTTTTTGTTCTTCCAAAACACGGAACAAACTTGC
>CAZYFI010000066.1:0-5365 GCA_964646985.1 uncultured Bacteroidales bacterium | reverse complement strand
GCATATTGCACATAATAAACAGGGTTATCGTTGCTATTTTTGACTGCCAAATCTAAATCCAAATCCATATGTGTGCTCAAAGCTTTTGAGGCATACATAAATCTGAGTGCATCGGTGCCAACTTCATCCATTAAATCTCGAAGTGTGATTGCTTTCCCACTTCGTTTGCTCATCTTTATTTCTTCACCATTTTGTAAAACCCGAACCATTTGCAAAATCTCGATGTCAACTTTTTCAGGATCTCCGCCAACAAATGCAATCGCAGCTTTCAACCGATTGATATAGCCATGGTGATCAGCACCTAAAACATCAATCAAATGATTAAACCCACGATTGAGTTTATTTGCATGGTACGCAATATCTGGCAATAAATAGGTAAAGGTTTGATCACTTTTGATTAGAACTCGATCTTTTTCGTCTCCATAAAGAGTCGTTTTTAACCAAATAGCTCCTTCATGCTCATATGTGTGCCCATGATCAATTAATCTTTGCTTGATTTTCTCTACTTCTCCATGATCATATAAGGATTGTTCACTGAACCAAGTATCAAAAGTAACATTAAAATCCTTTAAATCTTGTTTCAGTCCTTCAAGAAGATAATCAACGCCAAATTGACGAAAATCTTTTTCCCATGGATGGCTTAAGTAAAAATCACCATGTTTTAGTTTAATATCATTGGCTAGTGCAATAATCTCTTTCCCATGGTAAGAATCTTCATTTAATTCACATGGTTTGCCATACAATTCTTTGTAACGTTCATGTATGGAAAAAATTAAATTATTAATTTGATTTCCTGCATCGTTAACGTAATGCTCAGTACTAACTAAATACCCAGCTTTGCGAAGGATTCTTGCTAAAGAATCTCCGTATGATGCTCCTCTTCCATGCCCAATATGCAATGATCCAGTTGGATTAGCACTAACAAATTCTAAATTGATATTTTCGTCTTTTCCTAAATGAAGATTCCCAAATTGATTTTGTTCTTCTACAATAGTAAACACAATATTTGCCAAGAAAGAAGGATCAATAAAAAAATTGATAAATCCACTTCCCGCAACCAAAAGCTTTTTGATATGAAGCTCTTCTTCATTAATTTTACTTACAATTTCATTAGCAATTACAATTGGGCTTTTTTTAAGGGGTTTTGCAAGACGCATCGCAATATTTGTAGAGAAGTCACCAAAAGAAGGATCTTTAGGTTTTTCAAAAAAGATATCATATGTTTCATTCATTTGATATTTTAAAATAACTTCATTGATAGCGTTTTTTATTTGTTCTAGTATTTCATTTATCATATCATCACTTCTTTTCGTTCATTAACAATATTGTTGTTTTCTAAAAATTTCTAAATTTAATTGTATTTTGATAATTGTGATTTGTGATTCTAAGCCATTTGATACATTGCTTGCTTGGACACCCCAAATTAAATTGGCAAAATGAGGGTGATCAATAAATGGATTCCGATTTTCTTGATAACCAAAAATAACTTCATTTCGATTGCTTTCAAAGTCATCAACAGGATCAAATTCATTCCAAATAAGTAAGACAGATAGCCTACCCATAAAAGGATTTGTTCCATTATTGACATTATCATTTAATTCTAAATCTTTCACACCATCACTGCCATCATAACGTACAGCCATATAAAAAATAATTCTCGCCACATCACCTTTCACTTCATCTCTAGGTTCAAAAGAATCACTGTCGTAATAACAAAAAGTTGAGCCTTCAGCAAAAGTATCGTTTACTTTTTTTCCACCATTATCAAAATCAAGATTGCTTCTTGTGCTATTCACTGTGGCATCGGTAGGTCGTAAATGATGTAAATCTGATCCAGCAGGAATGGTTTCCCCAAAACCACCATGGGATTTTGCCCAAACATGCTCACGATTCCATCCGTCGTTTCCTGTATTATAAGTTGACTTGGCTTGAGAACGTCCAGTATAAAACAAAATTATATTATTGGGATTATTCGGATCTTCATCCGTTTTGGGTAAAGCAACTTTCGCAAAATCATAATTATAAGTTTTATGATTGTCAATGACATCATGCAGAAAGTTCTTTAGTACTAATCCAGATAGTTGTTCTGCACCAGAATAATAAGGCAATAATTGAAGATTGATACCCAAAATTGTTACATTAAATCCAACAGTCTTGGTAGCGCTTAAGTAAGATAATGCAGCAGTAATTGTTGCATTTTTGTCAATTTGAGCTCTATGAATGATCCCTGTAGATGAAATAACTTCCTCATCGCTGGTTGACCATATGATGGTAACACCAGAAATGCTAGTTGGCAAAACCAAATCAGAATCAAGATTCAACAAATCAATTCCATTCAATAATCCATCTGCCACTTCATTGACCTTGTCTTGAGGATTTAAAGGGATGGTTGTTCTTGGTTTCACAACCAGTGAAAACAGTTTGTTTTGAACAGTTTGATTGTAGGACATTTTTGCTGAAATAGTAACATTCGTGTCATTGGCTACATCAAATACAATACCACTATTACTAATCACTTCAGGGTAATTGCTTTGCCAAACAATGGTTACTCCCAATAAATAAGTTGGAAAATCAAGGTCTTCGGTAACATCATTTAAATCAGTATCAGGAAACAAACTCAAATAAGCTTCTTGAATTTTTTCAATCGCCACTTCATCAGTTTGATTATTATTATTTGGTCTAACGATTATACCATAATATTTTTCTAAACTCGTCTTATTGTGAGTCAACTTCGCAGTTAAAATAACTATTTTCTCACTGGTAACTGAGTAAACTTTTCCAGTATCACTTAAAATGTCTGGGTTATCGCTTTTCCATTCAATTAATACTTCAGAAAAATAAGTTGGCAAATAAATGTCTTGTGTGACATTTTTTAAATCTTGATTGGCAAATATACTTTTATAAACTTCTTCAATTTTCATGATTGCTTCTTCATCAACTTTTGGCTTGCAACCAGTTAAAAAGAAACTTATAAAAATAAACAAAAGCAATGATAATAAAAAGGGAATTTTTCTACGCATAATATTCTCACTTATTCAATATATTATTATTATAACATAAATGCTTCTTCAAGTAAATAATGAGTAAATTCTTTTGCATTGTGTTATAATATCAAAGAAATAAATTTACTAAATAAGGAGATAATCATGAACACAAAAGATTTACGAGAAAAAATTGAAATTTTATTAGATCAAGATTCTGGAAAAACACTCAAAGAAGAAAATGCGATAACACATTTAGGAATTGACCCAGATAAGAATACTGTTGTTCTCATTTTAACAATAACCAAAGTTGGGGGAGAAGCAGAAAAACAACTAAGAAGAGAGATAGCTATCATTGTAAAAAGAGATTTGGGCTTTGATGGAGTTAAAATTCAATTTGAAGAACGTAGAAAAATTGAGGGAATCACAAATCGGGATGTGAAATTTATCATTATTGCTTCTGGGAAAGGTGGAGTGGGTAAATCTACGGTTGCAGTTAACTTAGCTTATGCTTTAACAAGGCAAAATAAGAAAGTAGCATTAATAGATGCTGACATATATGGCTCAAGTATACCAAAGATGCTGGAAATGGAGCACAATTACCCAACTGCAAATGAAAACAGCAAAATTATTCCCTTTTACCACTTTGGAATGGAATTAATGTCAACAGAATTCTTTGCTGAAGTGGGAAAACCCGTCATTTGGCGAGGGGCAATGCTTAATTCCATGATTAATAATTTTTTCTACGAAGTCAATTGGAATAAAAATATTGAATACATGGTAATTGATGCACCACCTGGAACTGGAGATATTGCTCTTGATTTAAGAAATATCGTCCCTAGTGCTGAGGTGATTATTGTAACAACACCTCATTTGGCTGCAAGTCATGTTGCGATTAAAGCAGGAGTTGCTTCCAAGCAGTTAAAACATAACATCATTGGCGTCATTGAGAATATGGCCTATTATATTAACCCTGTTTCGAATCAAAAAGAATTTATTTTTGGCCAAGGTGGCGGAACTGAAGTTGCCAACAAGTTGGAAACAGAACTAATAGCACAAATCCCAATTAATCAACCGCTCCATCATTTATCTCTTTATGAGAGTGACGAAGAAATAGGAAGAATCTATGATGATCTTGCCTCTTATATAATGATTAGATAAAAAAATGCTTAACGATATATTCGTTAAGCATTTTTTTTATTTTCCATGACAGCAGCAGTTTCCGTGCTCATCTTCTTCACATTCTTCATCACAATCGCAGTCATCATCTTCACATTCGCAATCATCATCTTCACAATGACAGTGATCATGCGCATGTTCTTCATCGAATTGTTGAAGAACTTTTTCAATCATATCCCATTCTTCATCAGTTTCAACAGCTGATAGTTCACCTTCTCCGCTTTCTCCATTTACATAAGAAGCAGCCATGACTTCAACCTTTTCTTCATCAGAACCTACAGGATAAAATAAAACATAATTTTTCTTAAATTCTTCTGATTCAAAAGTAAACAAGATTTCACATAAAATCTCATCGCCATTTTCATCAATAAAAGTTAAGCGGTTGTTATTTTCTTTTTCCATATTAAACTCCTTTCTAAGATTTTTTCGTATCTAAATATGTTTGCAAGATAAATGTAGCAGCAATTTTGTCAACATTGGACTTGCGCTTTTGTCTACTGACATCAGCAAACAACATCGCCTGATTAGCCATTTTTGAGGTCAATCTTTCATCAACTAAAACAACTTCTAATTTTAATTCATCTTCAAGCATCTTCTTGAATTCATAAATATAATCGCCAAGCGTTCCAACATCACCATTCATATGTTTAGGCAAGCCCATGACTATTTTTTTTATTTCTCTTTCAAGTACTATTTTTTTTGTTTCACTTAAAGCAAAAGGCAAATCTCTTTCCTGAAAACGAATGGTTCCAATTGGAGTAGCCATTATTTCCAAAGAATCACACACAGCCATACCCAAAGTCCTTGTACCTAAATCTAAACCTAGTATTCTCATAGTTTTCCTATTATTTCTTGCTTCACAAGCAACAAAGCTTCATCAATTTTAGTAATATCTTTTCCTCCAGCTTGGGCAAAATCACTTCTTCCACCACCATTTCCATTGGTATGAATTGCGGCCATTTTCACAAGATTTCCTGCATGCAAAGAATTGAGTTTGTTCTTACAAATAAATACAATTTTATTTTCATATTCATTGGCAACAAAAACAATAGAAGCTTTTAATTTATCAGTTAATCGATCTACCAAATCTTTCGCAAGTTCTACTTCAGGTAAATAGGAACGTGTAATTAAAACATAATTACCCTTAATTGTCAAGGAATCTGCTAAGAAAGAATCTAAATCAAAATCAAATTGGTCTTTTTTTA
>CAZYFI010000065.1:0-7676 GCA_964646985.1 uncultured Bacteroidales bacterium | reverse complement strand
ATTAAATGGGCATTTTTCTTAGTTTGTTCGATTGATTAAATCTAGATTAATCTTTCCATCTTTAATTTCCACGATTCGATCTGCTTTTTCCGCAATCTTGCGATCATGAGTAATAATGATAAAGGTGGTTCGATACTTTTTATTAATCTTGCGAAGCAAATCATAAACTTGTTCCGTGGTATCACTATCCAAATTACCAGTAGGCTCATCTGCCAAAATGATTTTTGGATTATTGATCAAACTACGGGCAATCGCAACACGTTGTTGTTGACCACCACTGATATTGGTGGCTAAGCTTTGCTTATATTTTGATAGTCCTACCAAATCGATTAATTCATCAGCTCGTTTTAGAATTTCATCAGAAATAGGCTTTTTAGAAATTCGATAAGGCATTAATACATTTTCAAGCACAGTAAATTCTGGCAATAAATAATGAAATTGGAAAATAAAACCGATATCTTCGTTACGAAGTCTTGATAACTCTTGATTATTCATCGCTTTGGTGTTCTTTTGGTTAATAATAATATCACCATCCGTCGGTCGATCGAGTGTACCTAAAATATTGAGCAAAGTGGACTTTCCACTACCCGATTGACCAATAATAGAATTAAAAGAGCCTTCCTCGAATGCTAAATCAATGCCAAACAAAACCTGGGTGCGAACCTTTGTTCCATAGAACTTGGTTATTTGTCTTAATTCCATAATATTAGGCATTGCGAATCACCTCGATTACACTTAATTTAGAAGATTTTCGCGCAGGAATAATCGATGCTCCAAGCGCTGCTAAAATAGCAATAAAAGCTGATAAAGCAATAAACTCTCCATCAATATTCAGTGGTACCACCGGTGTTCCATCTGGTTTTAAAGCAAATGTCACAAAAGAATATGACAGACCTAGGCCAAGCAGCACACCAAAAATCGCTCCTAACACACCCAAAATCAAACCTTCAAACAAAAAGACGAAACTTGCATCTAGGTTTTGAATGCCCATCGCTTTTAAAATGCCGATTTGTTTTGATTTTTGTAATACAATAATCGCCAAAACACTAGCAATGCCAAGCACAACAGATATCATGACAAACACTTGAATCATGGTACTTGAGATACTTTGTCCTTGTAAGCCACTTAATAATTCTTGATTGTTATCAATCCAATTACTCACAACGAGAGGGTCTTGGGCAATCGCTTTTACTTCATCAGCAATTGCAACCGCATCAAAAATATTTTTTTCATTGATTTGTGATTCAATGGCACTTACTTTACCACTTGCTCCCAACAATCCTTGTACCATAGCAAGTGAGGTCACACCCCAACTTGAATTAATGGCAGCAACACCAAAATCAAAAAAGCCTACCACAGTGACATCTTGATTGCCTACCAAAGGAACATTGATGTTGATTTCATCATTGATATTAATATTAAGTAGTTCCTTTAATTCAGAACCTAATATCACTTCAGTGTTTGCGTTGGGCAATCTTCCCTCAATTAACTTTTTATCAAATTTATAGATGCCATTTGCAAGTTCATATGCGTTTGTGCTATCGAAACCACGTAATACGATGGGAGACGTATCAACACCATTGATCGCAAATCCATTGGTATTGATGACGGGAGAGACAACAGATAACCTGTCGTTTTCATTCATGCCATCAATCACTACTTCATAATTACTAATGTATTCAGAAGTTGGTGCAGAAACAGTTATTTGGGAAGAATTCCCAATGGTTTTATCAACCAAACTTTTTTGCAAGCCCGATATCAACGACCCAATAAATACTTGAACAGAAACACCTACAGCAATTCCTAAAATGATAAAAATCGTTTGTAATCGTCCTGATTTCAAAAACCTTGTGGCAATACTAAAAGCTAATCTCATAATAATTCACCTTCAGACATGGTAAAAATATCAGCCAAAGAAGCCAAATAAATATCATGTTCTACTTGATCCAATGCATCTTTTTGAGAAAATGCTTGACCTCCTACAATGATTTTCACTTCAGGATATTTTTGTTTGATTGCAGAAGTTATTTGTTTGGTGACTACAAGATTATAATAATTTGTAACGCTAATGGCCACATAATCAGGTTTAAACACCCCAATTGCGGCTAACACATCATACCTTGGTGTGTTGGCTCCAATGTATTGACTTGAGTATCCAGCCATTGCGAAATAATTGGCAACCATGATAGCTCCAATTTCATGATATTCTTCCGATGGAGTAAATACCACTACTTTTTTGTTTTTCGGTTGAGAATTTCTTTTTTGTTTGATTATCTCTGAATAAGTAGCCTCTAAAATTGTGCGAATAATTGATGTACGCATATGCTCTTTCCAAATGCACACGGATTGTTCCTTTTCCTCGCAAACAAAATTCCAAAGTGATGGCGCAAGTAATTGTTCATAAAGTTCTTGAATTGAGATTGTTTTTTGTTCTAGCAAATGTAAAGCATAGGTCAATGCTTCGTCTTTGTCTTCTCTGTTTAGAATAGCTACAAACTCTAAATAATGTTGATTCATGATTCCTCCTCTTAAAATGCAAAATAATATGATGATAATAAATATTGTTGGTTTTCTGATAACGCTAACTGATACAAATAATTTTTGATTGCCTGAATGGACAATGATTTCTCTTTAAATTTTTCTAATTTTTTTAAAAACACCTTTTTGTATGTTTCTTGATCTTTAAAATATCCCCAAACATGCATCAGGGCATTGATTTGATGACCTAGGGTGGGGTTTTGGTTAATTGCGAAATCAACCAAACGATAAAAATTAAATGGCAATGGATTTTTCTTATCTTTCAAAAGTTCTCTTATTTGTTGGTATATTGATGGGGAATGTTCTAAAATCTTATACTTATATCTTTCCCATGCTTTTTCTAAACTAATTATTTTAATATTAGGGTTCAAGCAATGGTTTAATTTAATCGCCGATATATTTTTATCTTTTACTTCAAGCATCACATCTAAATCATTGCGATCTAGTTCATGATACCAAGCCATAAAGGTATCAGGGTTGATTGTAAAAGAATGGGACCCTGACTTCTTAAACGGATCTTGTTCAGAATAATGGACTTTTTGAATCCCATCAACCTCTTTCCAGGTTTGCTTGCAAATATTCACCCATTCTTGATCGGTTTTATAACTTCTTGGTGGATTCAAAAAATGATGCAAATTATCAAAAACAACCGGAATATGGATTTTATCACTGATTGATAAGACTTCTTCAATATTATAACTCTTATCATCGTTTTCAATAATCAAACGTTTCTTTACCTGGCTTGGTAGCAACGAAAAATTATTTACAAAACGTTGCATGGCTTCTTGTTTGTTGCCATATACCCCGCCAATGTGCAAAACCAGTTTTGAGGAAATACCGGTGTCTAAACAGTCAAGTATTTTTGTATGATAAATCAAATCATCAATCGCTCGTTGTACTACTTCTTCTGATGGTGAATTTATGACAGTATATTGTCCGGGATGCATGGATACACGAATGTTCCCGGCCTTGATTTTTGTGCCAATTTGATGCAATTCTGATGCGAAAAGATCCCACCATGGAACTTGATTCACAGAACTTGAACCAAAAGGGATGATATCAGAACTGATACGAAACAAATGAATTTCATTTTCAATATTATAATCAATGATTCTTTCTAATGATTCTAAATTGTATTTGATTCGATTCATTAACACTTCTTCTGTGGCATTTTCTAATTTGCATGTGTGATAATCGGTATGAAAAACCCCTAAAGCCAAACAAGCATATCCTATACTCATATTTTTAAAATAAAACACCCATTTTGCAATAGATGTTTGTTTTCCCTTCTAATAAGATTATAACATTTATCTTAAATTTTTCAAGAAAAACCAATATTACAACAATTCGACAATGTGTTTTTCTATTTTTGCCGGAGTGTCTGTCGGTGCAAATCTTGCAACAACTTCACCTTCACGATTAATGAGGAATTTTGTGAAATTCCATTTTATATTGCTTCCTAAAATTCCTTTTTTTTCTTGCTTCAAATAAGTAAATAACGGTGATTCATTTTTTCCATTGACATCAATTTTCGCAAACAAGGGAAAAGTTGTCCCATAATTGATAGAACAAAAAGAATGAATGTCTTCTATAGAACCAGGAGCTTGATTGCCAAATTGATTGCATGGAAAATCTAAAATAACAAAATCTTTATTTTTATATTGTTTATACAGTTTTTCCAAACCTTCATATTGTGGTGTAAATCCACATCCTGTTGCTGTATTCACAATTAATAACACCTTGTTTTTGTATTGTGATAAACTAACCTCTTTGTTTTCTGAATCTAAAACGGTAAAATCATAAATTGACATATTCATCCTCCTATATAAATATATTATACCATCAATGATTTATTTCTGTTAGTTTTTTGATTCTTCATTTCTTTGATTGCATTCATATATAAAACAAGGTATAATTTCCTAAGAGGTATTTGATATGATCATTCAATTTATGTCATTTAATATTCAACATGGTAGAAATTACATCACACGACTCATAGATGTTGATTTGATTGTAAAAACAATAAAACAGTATCAAGCAGAAATCATCGGTCTAAATGAAGTATTTGGAGCAAATGAAGAAAACACTTCACAAGCAGAATTGATTGCCAATCAATTAGGTTACTACTATTATTTTGCACAAGCCATCGTGCATCAAGGTCGCCCTTATGGGAATGCGATAATTTCAAAATACCCAATCGAGCATGTGGAAACCATCATGATACCAGACGCCATTAAAAATGATCAAGAATTCTTTGAAACAAGATGCATTATTCACGCTCGCTTCCAAAATCCAGCATTTTCCGTACTCGTTAGCCATTTTGGTTTGGCACAAGGTGAAAAGCAAAATGCAGTAAAAACCATTTTGAACTTAATAAAAACAGTAAAGCAACCCCTCATAGTCATGGGTGATTTTAATATGGAACCTGATGACATCATTTTGCAACCATTGCTCAGTCGACTAAACAATAGCATGCCCAATCATGCTTTTAGTTACCCTTCCATTAATCCAACGAAAAAAATTGATTACATCCTTGCATCAAAGCAAATCAAAATCATTTCTGCAGAGATTCCGAACATTGTTGTTTCTGATCATTTTCCTCATATAGCAACATTAGATATTTAAGCATAAAACTAAGTTAAGGTTAAACAAATAATAAAAGCACATTAGAATCCTCATTCCAATGTGCTTTTTATCATAATTTTGAGAACAAATGCTTCACTGCTTTTTTAATGTAGATGGGAGCATTTTTAATTGCATCTTCTAATGATAAACTAAAATCAGATATGGCGATAACCTCCTTTAACCCCAGGGGATATTGCAATTGATCCAATATTTCGTTTTGACCAACAATTGCATATAATGGAATTTTACCATTCGCGGCATACTTGGCAATCCCATCGATTACTTTTCCCTGTAAACTTTGGCTATCAAATTTTCCCTCACCCGTTATAATACAATCCACATAACGAATGGTTTCCTGAAAGGCAATCATTTCAAGAAATGTCTTAATCCCTGATTTGATTTGTGAATGTAAAAATAATTTAGCGGCTACTGTTGTTCCTCCAGCGGCTCCAGCTCCTGCAAAATTTGAATCAAACTGAAACTCAGTTTGTAATAATTTACTATAGTATTGCAAATTTTCATCAAGCAACTTTACCATCTGATCATCTGCCCCTTTTTGTTTTGCAAATACATGGGCAGCTCCTTGTAATCCATATAAAGGATTATTAACGTCACATAAAGTAACAAAATTGATGTTTTTCACTTGATTTGATAATGGTGAAATATCGATTTTTGTGATTTCACAAAGAGTATTTCCCACGGGAATAAATGATTTTTGATCTTTGTTATAAAACGTTGCCCCCAAGGCAGCAGCCATTCCCACACCTGCATCATTAGTGGCACTTCCACCTAATCCTAAAATGATTGTTTTAGCACCATTGTTGATGGCATGTTTGATTAATTCACCAACACCATAAGTCGTTGTAAGGCTTGGATTTGCTTGTTTTTTCACCAAGTGTAAACCAGCACTAGCAGCCATCTCAATGATGGCCGTCTTGTAATCAATCATCCCATAGAAACTTTCAATTGGTGTGAATAAAGGCCCCGTTGTTTTTACACGAACCTTGTGACCACCCATTTGGTTAATAAAGCAATCAACCAAACCTTCTCCTCCATCAGAAATACTAATTTGATTGATATTGATATTTGCATCTATTTCATGAATGGCATTTTTAATGATGGTGCCTACTTCCCTACTTGAAAGGCAACCCTTAAACGAATCAGGAATGATTACAATATTTTTAATCAATAGTTCTTTCCTTCCTTCTTAAAGCAAATACATTATTTCCCAGTAAAATCATCTTTTTCTTCCAAAGATGAGATAATCCAGAAAAATCATTTTTTATTTGTTCTATTTGTTCCTTAAATTGATCAACGAAGTTTTGTTCGATGGTAGAGCATTTATGTACAAATTGTTCTAAATCCCCTTTGGTAGGGTTATTTAAAAACAATATTGCTTCTTCTTTTACAAATTGCTCTTGAATTTCTTTTTTTTGCCTCACGTAATCCGCAATCGGTACATAACCAGCAAAGATGGCTCTTGTTAAATATTCTCGCTTTAACCAGTACTCAAAGCTTGCTTGTTTTTCTATAAACATTGGAGGGCTAACGATAGAAAAGAAGCAAGGTTTAAAGATAGATAAACAAGGGCTGCTACTTCCAGTCAACCATATGGTTGGTGTTGGATTGTGAAACTGAACAATCATACTATTGGTTGTATGATCTCCTAGGAGACTTTGATGCATACATACACTGCCAACACTGCCTTTTTGAAACAATTTGTTCGCATCTTGTTGTTTATGAGAACTTAATATTTCCATCATTTTTGTTAGATTAGTTTCTTCATGAGCTAGTTGCATTTTCACCGATTGGCTTCTAATTTTCGCTTGAGAAAAATAAGTAATCACCTTGTTTGTATTTCTTTGTGTAAACTTAGGATCAATTGATAGACAATTGCTAATGTTTGCTTCTTGAGCAATAGGTATTACTTTATATTCCTTGTGATTTGTTTCCATAATATACGTTTCTTTTCCATCGGTAATAAGAAAAGAGTTGTCGTAATAAAATTGCTTGTCGAAACCACAATTTCCACCTTGACCATATTCTTCTAAGTAATAGATTAGTACTTCAACGGCTTCTTTTGCATTCTTACTTTGCTCTAAAGCAAGTCTCAGTAAATCCATCCCCAATAATCGCTCTTGCTTGTTTTGTTTATTTTTTGTAAAAACTGCCTCATTTCCAATCACTACATGGCAATCATTCATTCCCATTTCTCCTCCCCACATCCAACTTGGTTGTACAAGTAAAATATCATGAAGAGGATTCTTTTGTTTTACCTTGATGTAAGTGCATGCTATTTCTTCGTTTCGTTCTTTATTATGATGAAATAAACATAAATTGGGTTCATTTGCACTTCTATCACTGTTTTTTCCAAAAAAGATTCCTTTTTCTGTCTTTTTAAATAATGTATCACACATATTTCAAATTTCCATTATCCTATTCTTTTCCTTCCAAAATTATCAAAATGTTTTTTCAATGCCTTTTCTGTTGCAAATATCAATAAAAATAAAGGT
>CAZYFI010000064.1:735-7830 GCA_964646985.1 uncultured Bacteroidales bacterium | reverse complement strand
ATTTCTATATGGCGTCCTGAAGAGGATTCGAACCTCCGACCGACGGCTTAGAAGGCCGTTGCTCTATCCAACTGAGCTATCAGGACATTTGATATTAGCATAGATGATTATACATCAAAAGAACCCAAAAGTAAAGAAAAAATATGAGTGAACCCATATTTTACTTTGTTGCATCATGAAATTGATAAATGGTTATTTCACTAATTGCATATGTATAATTTTTTTTAATCGACAACTTATAAACATCATTGCTATATTCTTTTGGTTGATATGTATTCTTTTGATACTGACAAACGATATATCCTTCATCACAAATCATCTTTTCTTTCATTAGAAAGGATATGATATCATCCATCACACTCAATCGATAAGGAGGATCTAAGAAAATAATATCAAACGACAACTGACGTTTACTCAGTTGTTTTAAAGCTTGTTCATAAGAAGATAGATGCATAGAGATTTGTTTTTCCACCCCTAGTTTTTTCACATTCGCTTCTATGACAGCCATTGCTTCTTTTGAAGCATCAACAATGTGAGAATATTTGCACCCTCTACTGATGGCTTCTAAGCTAAGGGCTCCACTTCCACCAAACAAATCTAAGACTTCTTGGCCTTCAAAAAAAGGTCCCAGAATGTTAAAGACGGATTCTTTCATGCGGTCCATCATTGGACGTGTATTCATTCCTTCTAGTGTCGCCAGGGTTCTTCCTTTATACTTACCAGCAATAATGCGCATAATTAAATTAAACTCTCATCGTCATCATCATCTTCATCAATGATGCGCTCAACATAATAAAAGTCACCTTTTTCATCATATCTTATAACAAATTGTTTGTCGTTAGTCATAAATTGGGGGAATTTTTGTCCTTTTTCTTCAGCTGAACGATGATGCATGATGATGATATTGCCATCGTCATCTTTTCCACCTTGGTTGAGTGGACGCAAATAGGTAACAACCCAACCAACTTGATTGTCAAGTAAGTAATCGCTTTGCTTCATTTTTCTTCCAGAAAAATCATAAGCATATTCTTTGTTTCCCATTTCAGCTTGCCAAATGGCCAAGGCCTTATTTTGTTCCATGATAATATTTCCTTTTCTAATTGTTATTGAAACAATTTGGATTTTGTTTTTTTGTTGGCTTTTCTTGGAATATATATTTCTAAGTAATTGTGCAAATTTTCAATTTTCACTGTGCCTTTTGATCCAGCTTCGCCATCAACACACCATGTAGGTTCCTTTTGTACTTCAATGGTAAACGAAGAAGATTTGAAATGATGCGTCACGTGACTTCTTCTCAATTTCAGAATCCCTAAAATAAACAATTTGATGATGTTTAAAAGACCGCTATATGCCCCTTTTTTCACAATCAATATATCAAATCTTCCATCGTTTAAATGCCCATTTTTATTAAATGGCACTCCACCAACCGAAATAGAATTGAGTACCAAAAGAAGCGGAGTATCCACAGTGATATCATCGTGTTCGGTAATTAACCTCACTTTAGATAGGGTAGGGTTAGAAATTTCTTTTAATCCATCAAATGCGTAGGCAAGACGGCCCAATAAGCGCTTCGCATCATGCGTTGTGCGGTAACTAACACCAGAAAATGTTCCTAATGCAGCAACATAGATGAAAAAACGATCATTAATCTTACCAACATCATGGAAAACCGTTTGACCATCAAGGATCACATCAAGTGCTCTTTCTAAATTGCGCGGAATTTTTAAATTTCTAGCAATATCATTGACCGTTCCAGAAGGAATATAGCCTAAAACGGGTCGTTTTGACTGCGTAGCCACTCCACAAGCAACATCATTGAAAGTTCCATCACCACCAGAAAACAAAATAGCGTCATATTCATGACAGGCTTGTTTGGCTTTTTCTATTGTGTCCAAAGCACTTTTTGTTTGATAGATTACCACTTCATCGAACTTGGTTTCTAGTTTTTGTTTGATTTCATTTAATTTTGAACTCAAACTGCCTTTTCCACTCATGGGGTTATATAAAAAGATACATTTCATAAGAATCACTTCCAATTATGTATTATAAAGCAATTTTTGTTTTTTTTCAAGTTTTGCCGGTTAGTTTTTATATGACAACGTTTTTACACCTGATATACCATCAAAACGCCCTTGTAATCGATTTTCACCTCCTTTGGGTAAAATGATTAAGCCTAGAGGCAACTAGGCTTAGAAGTTAAGATTAAAAAAAGAAAAGTCCTCGAAATCGAGGACTAATTCACTTCTTTTGATCGTTCAATGGCTTCGTGAATAAATTGGTTTTTATACAAATTATAGTATTCACCATGTAAGTTCAATAAATCACGATGACTGCCTTGTTCAATAATTTTACCTTCGCTAATGACTAAAATCATATCTGCTTTGATAATCGTTGACAATCGATGGGCAACAATAAAACTCGTTCTGCCTTGCAATAATTTCTCAATGACACCTTGAATCAACTGTTCGGTTTTTGTATCAATCGAAGACGTTGCTTCATCCAAAATCAATATTCTTGGATTGGCAATCAAAGCTCTTGCGAAAGAAATCAATTGTCTTTGCCCAACCGATAGTTTTCCGCCGTTTTCTCCTACATTGGTAGCATATCCATCAGGAAATTCACTCGCAAATTGGTCAACCCCCACCGCTTCTGCTGCTTGAATCACTTCTTCATCAGTAGCAGTTAAGCGACCATAGCGTATGTTCTCCATGATGGTTCCATTAAACAAGTGTGGAGTTTGAAGGACATAGCCAAGATTAGAATGCAACCATCCCAACGAACGATTTTTATAATTGCTTCCGTCAATTAAGATTTCTCCAGAAATTGGTTCATAAAAACGACATATCAAATTCACAATGGTGCTTTTTCCTGATCCGGTTTCTCCAACCAAAGCCACAGAAGTGCCTTTTGGGACTTTTAAATTAAAGTCATCGAGCACCGTTTCTGTTTCTTTGTATCTAAAAGTGACATGTTTGAATTCTACTTCTCCATTTAAAACTTCCCAGTTTTCTTTTTTCGGTTGCTCCATGGTCCCATATTTTTCAATCACTTCTTCGGTATCAAAGATATCAGGAGAGGTTTCAATTAAGGAAAGCAGTCGTTCTGCCGATGCTTGGGCTTGTTGCAATTCTGCAAGCACTCTGGCTATTTGCATCACTGGTTCAAAGAATTGGGTCGTATAACTAATAAACAAATAAAGTGTTACAACCGTAAATGGCAAAACAGGATCTAAAATCATACCTCCACCAATGCGCAAAATAAGCGAAATTGCGAAATAGCTTAAAACAAGCACAATGGGAAAGAAAATAGAGGAATTGATGATGGCTTTGATGGATTGTTTTCGCATGTTCACGCATAAATCATCAAATTCATGCAATTTCGCATCTTCTAACACCAATGTTTTGGTTGTTTTATTACCCATAATGCCTTCGTTGTACGAAGCAGTAATTTTCGAATTTGTCTTTCTTACATCACGGTAAGCAACCAATATTTTTTTTCTAAAATACATGCTAACCAAAAATAAAAGTGGTAGCAATCCTAAGATAATAAAGGCGAGTTTCCAATTCACGATAAACAGAACAATCAAGATTCCAACCATAGAAAGTCCGCCCCATATCATATCCACCAAACCCCACGATAAAATGGTTGCCAACCTTCTGGAATCCGAAGTCAACCTAGCCATAATCCAGCCAGATGGTGTTTTATCAAAATAAGAGAAAGGTAGTTGTTGTAATCGGTAAAAAGCTTCATCACGAAGTTGGTAACCCACTTCTACTTCTACTTCGCCTGCCGCTTTGATAAATCCAAACACAGTAATACCAAACCCAATTGCCACTAGCAAGTAAGCTGATAAAAATAAATACTGATTGGAAAAATCCGGGTTGGCTGCTTTAAAATAGTTTTCAATGGCATAAGCATTGAGTAATGGATAAAATAAATCAAGGAGTGTTAAACCAATAACAGAAACAACCATCATGATTAAGCTTTTTTTCTTTTTTAATACAATCACAAAGATTTTTTTCCAAATGCGAACGCTAAACTTCTCATCACTAAAATCTTTTTCTTCAAATTGATTCATTTGCCTCACCCCTTTCTACGATTTTCACAAACTCGCTTTCCAAAACGCCTTGAATAGACCAAAGCTTTTGGTATAAGCCCTCGCGTGTAGAAAGTTCTTGATGATTGCCAATGGCAGTCACTTTTCCGTTTTCTAAAACAATAATCTTATCGGCTTCTTTTGCCGTTGTAATGCGATGTGTAATAATAATTGATGTTAATTTTTTGTTTTTGGCTTTCAGAGAATTTCTAATCATCAAATCAGTTGTCGTATCAACAGCACTTAGGGAATCATCAAAAATCATCACCGGTTTATCTAATATCAACATCCGAGCAATCGCAATGCGTTGCTTTTGGCCACCAGATAAAGTAACCCCTTTTTCTCCAACTAAGGTATTATAACCTTCATCAAACTGACTGATGTCTTTGTGAATCGATGCGGTTTTGGCCGCAGTGTAAACTTTTTCTGGATCAATTTCTTTTAAGCCAATTTTAATGTTTTCATAAACCGTAGTCGCATATAAGAAGGGATCTTGTAAGATAATTCCAATTTGACTGCGAATCCATTGCTTTTTGATGGTATTTAATTCTACGCCATCGATTTTTATGCTTCCAGAGTTATAATCTAGCATTCTAACCAGTAAATTGGCAATCGTGGATTTTCCACTTCCTGTTTTGCCAATGATGGCCACTGTTTCCCCTGATTTGATTGTGAAAGAAACCCCATCAAGCAAATGTTTATCGGTATCATCAAACTTAAATGCAACACCATCAAAAACAATATCACCAGTGACTTCTGGTGTTTCTGTGCCATCTTTTTCATACTCTGATGGAATCTTTAAAATTTCATCGATTCGGTTGCTAGCAACAACTGCTTTCCCAAAATCACCAATGATTCTTCCTAACCCACGAATTGGCCAAACGAGCATTCCGATGTACATCAAAGCCGCAATGATATCGCCTGAAGACATCGATCCTCTTTTTGCAAAGTGAATGGCTACTGCCATGGTAACTGCATATTGAATCATGGTCACAAAATCACTGGCTCCCCAGTATCTAGCAATGGCTGTATTTAGTTTTTGACTTTCGATCATGAAGTTTTTGTTTTGCTTACGAAACTTGGCAATTTCAAATGTTTCGTTTGCGAAAGCTTTCACAACTCTCACGCCATTGACATTTTCTTGGAGTGCTGTGGTCATTTTCGCTTCTACTTCTTCAATTTGTTCAAATTTCTTTTTCACATAATGAAAGTAAATAATCGAAGCTGTCATACTGATGGGAACAACACCCAATGTGACTAACATTAATTGCACGTTTATTTTTCCCATTTGGAACGCACCGGCAATAAAGTTCCCTAAAATATAGAGAATTTGTGGCAGCTGCGAACTTAAAAAACTCTTAATCGTATCGATATCCGATGTACACCTTTGAATCAAATCCCCGGTGTCAACATTGCTATGGTACGAAAAAGGTAATTGTTGGATATGCGAATACATTTTATTGCGCATATCATATGCGATATTTTCGGCTAATTTGCCTTTGTTAAATCCATCAAAGAACATAATTGTTCCACGGAATATTTGGAACAAGAGTAAACTCATTCCTACCACTAAGACTGCTGTTAATTGATTGGCAATCGAATCATAATAATTCGTTAAAAAAGAAGGGAGTGTGATGCTCCCTTCTGTTGTACCTTCAAAAATAACATCAACAACATACTTAATGAATTGTGGAACATAGGAATATAACAAAGGATTTAAAACCGTCGTAAACGCGATGAAGCCAACAAGCAAACCATAGGGTTTTGCCCACTTCATCAAATTTATAAATCCTTTCGGTTTCATTTTTATCTCCTATTATTGATAACAATCATTAAAATATTCGGTCAGTAAAATTGACCAATTCGATTGGTAACTTCCTGAAAAATCTTTCAAACTACTGATGTTGAAAGCTGTGCTCGTAGCACCATCATTTTCCCAATAAATTAAAGTTGGAAAAGAAATCGCGGTACTTGATTCAATCTTTATTTTGGTAATTTGATCTTCGGTTAGCTCATCATAATGTAAATAATAGATTGTTTCAATTTGAAAACTTTTTCCTAATTTATTGGTTTCAAAAACAAATTGTTCAGCTTGCGTTAAGGAAGCAGAACCGATATAAACTTGAAAAGTATCGCCAGCAGCAATTTTACTCATGACTTCTTGATAAGAAATCGTTGTGAATACGTGATCACGTCCATCAAGACTGTCATACTCCTTATCAATGGCAGCTTTATCTCCACCCCAAGGAATGGAAAATAAAATTACGAGAAGAATTGCGAAAGCGGCAACGCTTATTACGATATAAGTTAATTTTTTTTCATCCATTTTTTTCCTCCGCCTTCTTGATTGGCAAACCTAAATAATTATATCATAAGTACCGAACCTTTGCAATGAAAAATCAAACGTTGAAACGACAAAGATAAAAATCACCAACAAAAGTTGGCGATCATTTTTAATATCTTATTGTTCTTCGTTATTTCACGGCACGAAAACTCAAATAAGCCTGGCCATCTGTTTTCATTTTTGGAAAAACTCCGCCGTGATAAACAATGATATAAGCTAGTCTCTCATCTCTTGCAACCACCTCTGCTGTCCAATAATAAATGACTTGTGAATGAACAGCCCAAAGTGGTGACTCTTTATCCGGTGTTTTTTCATAATAGGCTTTTCTTTCTTCTTGATTCCAGATGCCACCGACATTTTCACCATGCAACATCATTGATTTGACGGCTTCTTCAATCGTAGGCATGCGCCATATGTTTTGTTCTTCTTCTCTGATGGTAAGTCCATCTTCGGATAAGTGTTTACAAATATATACTGCTTCATCCCAAGTGGTTCCTTTGTCAGGCCAACCTGGTCCTCTTGGTGCCCAGGTGAGGGTTACTCCATTTCCTTCTACCACACGCATCCCCAAATCACCATCATCAATCCGTTGTGATACTTTAATGAATTGAGGAATGGCAATTACCACAATGATGAGAGTTGGAATCATCCAAAC
>CAZYFI010000064.1:0-725 GCA_964646985.1 uncultured Bacteroidales bacterium | reverse complement strand
ATGGGTTCCCCATTTTTTATGACTAGGTTCACCAAAAAAATAGATTAACCCTATCAGTGTAATTGGAAGAAGAATCAATAAAATTAAAACACTAGCTGTCGCCCCAGAAAAGAACCAAATGCAAAAACCAGCCAAAGCCAAATGACAAACTGCTCCAACAATTTTCCATTTTAAAGAAATCAATGCCAAAAACATAAATATGAAAGTGAATAATAAATATTGGAAAAACAACATAAACAAGTTTTCCCAAATGGATTGGGAATACCAACCTTCATGAAAGTTTTCAATCGTTCCCCAATACGCCCATAAACTTGAAATGAAAACACTGAGCGATATTCCAACCCAACCAAGGATTGATTTCATTTTTTTGCTCATACAATTTCTCGCTTTTTATCGTTTTATTATCTTTATTATAATACATTTTCAAAATTATACAAATAAATATATTGGAACTAAGAAAAACCATCAAGGCATAAAAAAATGGCGCCCCCAATAGGACTTGAACCTATGACCCCATGATTAACAGTCATGTGCTCTAACCAACTGAGCTACGGAGGCACCTTGCCAATGATTTTGGCTAGTAGTATTTTAACATACTCTTTTGGAAATAGCAATTTCAAAATGCACAAATGTAAAAAAGGCACCATGTTTCCATGGCGCCTTTTCTGAAACATCATCCATAAAATGCAATATCATCAATTCTAATATTGGATGTTGCAGTAGGG
>CAZYFI010000063.1:0-8076 GCA_964646985.1 uncultured Bacteroidales bacterium | reverse complement strand
AGAGCCCAAGCTAGTTTAGCTATAGATGAAGCTGATGTCATCATCATGGTAGTTGATGCCAGAAGCGGTCTTACGATGGAAGATCGAGATGTAGTAATCATGTTACAAAAAAGTCATAAGCCACTGATTGTTGCTGCGAATAAAGTAGATGACAATAGTTTTGTGAACATGATTTATGATTTTTATAGTTTAGGTGTTGAAGAAGTGATGCCCATTAGTACGCTTCATGGTATAGGAATTGGAAATTTGCTTGACCGTGTGATGGAACTTCTTCCAGATAAAAAGAAAAATGAGTATGATGATGCCATGATTAAGTTTTGTTTGATTGGTCAACCGAATGTTGGCAAATCGACTCTTGCCAATGCCATCATTGGAGAAGAACGTACGATTGTGAGTGAAATTCCCGGAACAACAAGAGATTCCATTGATACGTTATTTACCCGTAACAACCAACCTTTTGTTGTTATTGATACAGCAGGTATTAGAAAACAAGGAAAAATTTATGAAAATGCGGAAAAATATAGTGTTTTTCGGGCGATTCAAGCCATTGAACGTTGTGATGTAGCTGTTGTTGTTTTAGATGGAAGCAAACCGATTACAGAACAAGATAAGCGCATTGCTGGTTATGCAAGAGAGTACAATCGTGCCATGATTATTTGTGTGAACAAATGGGATATTGTACAAAAAGATGACAAAACCATGAAAGAATTTATAGAAAAGATTCGTAATGAGTTTTTATTTCTTGAATTTGCTCCAATCGTTTTTTTGTCTGCAAAAAATAATTCGCGCATTCATTTTTTATTAGATGAGATTAATCATGTTTATCAGAACTTTACTCGTCGCGTTCCAACTAATCTGCTCAATGATTGCTTGCTCGATGCAACGTTGTTAAATCAACCACCTATGTTTAAAGGAAATCGTTTAAAGTTATCTTATGCAACGCAAGAAGAAACCATGCCACCATCGTTTGTATTGTTTGTAAATAGTGAAAAGCATATGCATTTTTCTTATTTGCGTTATTTAGAAAACCAAATTCGGGCAACTTTTGATTTTCAAGGGGCACCTATGAAATTTACCTTAAGGAAAAAAGAATAGATGGAAAAAATAGTAATTATTGGTGCTGGCAGTTGGGGAAGCGGTTTAGCAAGGATCATCGGTGACAATGGATATGAAGTGAAGATGTACGATGTTGATCAAGGACAAGTTGATGAGATCAATTTGTTTCATACGAATCGCGCAAAACTTCCTGTTGGATCATTGAGTGAAACAGTCACTGCAACAACCAATTTGCAAGAAGCTATTTTATTTGGAGATATTGTTGTTTTAGTCGTTCCAACGGCAGTCATTCGTCAAGTCTTAAAAGAAATCAATGATGTCATTGTTAGTCCAAAACTATTTGTGAATGCAAGTAAAGGGCTTGAACCAAGTACGTTTAAACGCGTTTCCGAGATCGTAGAAGAAGAAATAAGTTTAAAGATGATAACAGGTTTTGTTGCTTTAACAGGACCAAGTCATGCAGAAGAAGTTATCAATCAAATGTTAACGCTGGTGACAGCATCTTCTAAAAATATGGAACACGCAATCTTAATACAAAACATATTTTCCAATCAAACGTATTTTCGTGTATATACGATTGATGATTTGATTGGTGCCGAACTTTGTAGTTCTTTAAAAAATGTCATTGCCTTAGCATCAGGTATTATTACAGGACTTGGATATGGTGATAATACAAAAGCCGCTTTGATTACAAGAGGACTTGTAGAAATGAGGCGAATTGCTGTTGCCTTAGGCGCACAAGAAAAAACTGTTTTTGGTCTTGCTGGATTAGGTGATTTAGTGGTAACGTGTATGAGTGAACATAGCCGAAATTACCAAGCTGGTTACAAAATTGGCAGTGGAAAAAACTTAGAACAAACATTATCAGAAATGACTATGGTCGTTGAAGGAGCAAGGACTGCCATTGCAGCTTATCAAATCATAACAAAATATCAAATTTATGCACCAATCATAGAAACAGTATATGAAATCATTTATTTGAAACATGACCCAAGAGAATGTGTTTTGCGGCTGATGCAAAATAGTTTGAAGCCAGAATAAAAAATCTCCTTTTTTGGAGATTTTTTTATATTCAACATTAAAATATGAGTATATTTAAGTTTTTTCATAGGTTTTTCATGAAACTATTTTCATTTTTTATTTTCGAATTTTTACTTGTGAGAATGGTTATAAAATGTTATACTTAAAATAGTTTTTTAGGAGGCAAGAAATGAAAAAAGATATATATTTGCAAGCCATAAAAGACAAAACCGGGTTCGCAAAAAAAGATATCGATCTTATCATTGATACTTATTTTGAACTCCTAAAAGAACAATTAAATGAATCACAGACAGCATCGATTACTAATTTTGGAACATTTCATATTAAAACAACAAAGCCTTATACTTATTTTAGTCCTGTTGATGGAAGTACTCTTTCTACAAAGGGCATTCAAAAAATATATTTTACTTCTAGCAAAGCTTTGCTTAAGCACATTACGAGGTGATGATTTATGGAAACAATTTATCGTTTATACAAAAGCGTTGGTAATGGCTTATCAGAGAATATTTTAGAAGCTGTTATGAAAAATGATTGTGCTTATGTTATTAAGTATTTTGAAGAAGGAAATGACATAAAAATTCTTGATAATAAAAAAGAATCTTTGCTTCACAAAGCAGCAAGAAATGATTTTTATGAAATTGTTGACTTGTTAATTAAATTAGGAATTGACATCAATCAAAGTAATATTTATGGAGATACACCTCTTCACTTAGCAGTGCAATTTAAAAATGGAGCGGTTGTTGATAAATTATTGTTTGAAGGTGCTAGAGTCAATGCACAAAATTTAAAAAAGGTTTCACCACTTCACATTGCAGCATCAAGAGGAAGAGAAGATATTTTAAATTTATTGGTCATCCACAAAGCGAAATTGAATATGGCTGATGAAAATGGTGCCAAACCCATTCATTATGGGGTTATGTCAGGTAAAACATCGATTATTCGTAATTTGTTGAATAATGGTGGTAGCTTAAATGAAGGTGATGATCGAAAAAACAATGTTTTACACTACGCTTGTGAAAAAGGAGATGTTGAATTAATCGCCTATGTGTTAAGGCATATTACATTTAATGATTCACGTAATCTATTTTTAGAAACTCCATTGCATTTGGCTGCCGGGAATTGTAAGCCATCTGTGTTAGCGATGCTTTTAGAAAAGGGATATGATATTGATGCTGTAAACATCAATAAACAAACTCCATTGGATATAGCTATTTCCAAGCAAAAAATAGAGAATGCTGATTTTTTGCGTGAATACAAACGCACAGAAGATTTTCGGGAAAAATTCTTGCGATTTCCGATTCATCGAGCAGCTTGTAGTGGAAATTGTGAATATTTGACCCAAACAGTCAACTCGGAAAACATCAATCAAGTTGATTATTTTGGTAAGAATTTAATGTATTACGCCATTAATTCAGGATCTTTAAAAATGGTTGATTTTTTATATCGTCGTGGTTGTAGGATTGATGTCGTTGATGAATTTAACCAATCTGCTTTATTAATCGCAATGTACAATGAAAACTTTTCTATTGTAGAATATTTATTAAAAAAGAAAGCAAATGTCAATGAAATCTTTTACGGAAGAAGTTATTTGTATCGTGCAATCTTAAGGAATAATTACGAGATTGCAAAATTATTAATTGAAAATGGAGCAGATGTAAATTATATTGATAATCGTCATCGTACTATTTTCTCTTATGCGATTGATTATGCAAGTGATGAAATTATAGATTTACTCGTTACAAAAAAGGCTTCATTTGTTTGAAGCTTTTTAATTGAGGGATTATGAAAATATTATTTGCAACAAAAAATCAACACAAATTAGAAGAAGTGAAGAAATTGTTGAGGCTTTTCACTTTGATTTCTTTAAACGATCTTTCAGATAACGATGAAGTCGAGGAATCAAAAGATACTTTTTATGAAAATGCATACTTGAAGGCGCGTTATTATTATGATAAATATCATATGAATGTTTTTGCAGATGACTCTGGCCTTGTTTGCGAAGCATTACATGGAGAACCTGGCGTACATTCAGCAAGATTCTCTGGCAACGATGTTGATTATGATAGAAATAATGAATTGCTATTAAGAAAAATGCAAGGATGTAATAACAGAAAGGCTTATTTTGTTAGTGTGATTTGTTTTATCAATAATCAAGGAAATGCCTTTTATTTTGAAGGCAAATGGGAAGGTGAAATTGCCCTGTCTTTGAAAGGAAATAATGGCTTTGGCTATGATCCGCTATTTTATATAAGTCATTTAAATAAAACAGCTGCTGAACTCAGTACAGAAGAAAAAAATAAATATTCTCATCGCTCTTTGGCTTTTCAAAGGTTTTCTGAGTTTTTAGAGCAAACCGTAAAATATGTATAATTTCTCTTTACAAAGCATTCTATTTATAGTATAATATACAAGGAATTATTCGTGTGGAAGGAGGGACGAGAATTATGGCAAAAACGATAGTCCGTGAAAATGAAACAATTGAAGATGCAATTAAGCGTTTTAAACGCGATGTATCAAGAAATGGCGTCCTTGCAGAAACACGTAAGAGACAGTATTTTTTGAAACAAAGCGAAATTCGCAAAGAGAAGAAACGCGCGGCACGTAAAAATGCAAATCGCCGTTCAAGTTAAGAAAAGCCTTTGGGCTTTTTTTTATTGACCTAGTAATTTTTCTTAACAATTGTTTGTGTTTATGGTATAATTATTTTAAAGGAAACAAACAAATGACTGATTATGTAACAATATATCGATTAAAAAACCCAAACAATGAGCATAAATTGCTTGGTCCAAATAATCATTACTGGCATTTAATGGAAGACTTTTACCAAACAGAAGTTTTAATTCGTCATGGAGAAATTAAGGTGGCTCATGACGCAAAAGCTCGCAACTTGTTGGAAGCTTATTTTAATGCATGTGAGGTTATTCTTGATCATAAAATCAATTTGAGTGAAAGCGATTTGCTCAGTATTATGCGTAATTTGACTTTGGATAATGTTGATCAAGTTATTTCTCTTTATACAAAAAAACAAGTGTTATTGATAACTGCGACGGGAAAAGCTGTTTACCCAAGAACCTTTGTACAAAAGTTGTTTTTAGACAGTTTATCTAAAAATGATATTGTGTTTGCGGTTGGCCCAGCAGGAACAGGGAAAACATTTTTATCCGTCTTGTATGCTGTTTCCATGTTGAAAAACAATGAAGCAAAGAAGATTATTCTTGTTCGTCCTGTTGTAGAAGCAGGGGAAAAACTTGGTTATCTACCAGGGGATCTAAAAGATAAAATTGACCCTTATTTGATTCCGCTTTATGATGGCCTATATGAAGCGTTGGGAAAAGAAACGGTAACAAAAATGTTAGAACGAGGTTCCATAGAAATTGCACCATTGGCTTATATGCGGGGTAGAACCTTAGAAGATGCCATTGTTATCCTGGATGAAGGGCAAAATGCAACCGTCTTGCAAATGAAAATGTTCTTAACCAGGTTGGGATTTCAATCTAAAATGATTATCACTGGTGATATAACACAAATTGATTTGCCTTCAAGAAATCATTCAGGGTTGGTTGATGCTTTAAACTTATTACATGATTTATCGGGTGTTGCCATGATCCAATTTTCTGATCGTGATGTCATGAGACACCCTTTGGTACAAAAAATAGTGCAAAAGTATGAAGGTAATTATGGAAATTAATATCTTTAACCAATATGGCGATATTGCGTTTGACTACGAGCGAATCACAAAAGACATTGCCAACGAATTTGTAGGTGAAAATTCTGTTGGCTTGATTTTAGTCAATCAAGAAGACATAAGGAATATCAATTTTACATATCGTCATTTAGATTATGTGACTGATGTCATTTCTTTCGAAGACAAAGAAGACGATTATTTAGGTGATATCTTTATTTGTGTTGATAAGGTGTTTGAACAAGCAAAGAATTACCTACATAGTGTTGAACGTGAATTTGCTTTTTTATTGGTTCATGGATTATTACATCTTAATGGATATGATCATGAAACAAAACAAGATAAAGAAAAGATGTTTGCAAAGCAAGAAGAAATTCTTTCAAACACATCTTATGTAAGAAAAAAAATAGTAGAGGAAAAAAATGAATAAACAAGAATTAGATCGATTATATGAAGCGGTAAAAAAAGTGTCTGATTATGCTTATGCTCCTTATTCTCATTTTCATGTAGGTGCCGCTTTGCTAATGGCTGATGGGAATATTGTGACTGGAGCTAATATTGAAAATGCATCTTACGGATTATCAAATTGTGCCGAAAGAAGTGCTTTGTTTTCGGCTTATTCTTTAGGATATCACAAAGAAGATATCAAAGGGTTGATGGTGATTGGTCCAACATCTGGTCCCGTTTCGCCTTGTGGGGCTTGTAGACAAGTCATTTCAGAATTAATGAACTCTGATATTGAAGTGGTTATGACAAATTGGGAGCGAAAACAACAAATTGTAACAGTAAAAGATTTGTTGCCGTTTCATTTTTCTAAGGATGATTTAAATGAATCATAAACCATTTAAATCAGGATTTGTGGCTTTAATAGGCCGTCCAAATGTAGGAAAATCAACTTTAATCAATGCGTTTTTGGGGAAAAAGATTTCTATTGTGAGTGACAAACCGCAAACAACTAGAAATAAGATATTAGGAATTCAAACGACCGAAACCGAACAAGTATTGTTTATTGATACGCCGGGAATTCACAAACCAAAGCATGAACTTGGTGAAGTGATGAATCACTTATCATTAGATACACTCAATGATGTTGATTTAATTTTATACATCATTGATGGTACACAACCCTTTGGAGCTGGTGATGAATTCGTCATTGAACAACTAAAAAAAGTGAAAACAAAAGTTTTTTTAGTGGTAAATAAGATTGATCTTGTGAAAAACAAAAATCAATTGCTTGTTAATATAAATCTATTTGTTCAAGCTTTTTCTTTTCATGAAGTATATTATATTAGTGCTCTTAGTGGAGAAAATGTCAATCGCTTGCATCAAGCGATTGTTGATGAACTTGAAGAAGGGCCAAAATATTATCCTGATGAGCAAATGACAGATTATCCAGAACCATTTATTATTGGCGAGATTATTCGAGAAAAAGTTTTGCTGAAAACAAGAGAAGAAATACCACATTCTGTTGCTGTGATTATTGAAGAAATGAAAGAAAATGAAGAAAATCCTTTGTTGTTGGATATTCGTGCCGTAATTTATGTTGAAAAATCAAGTCAAAAAAAGATTATCATCGGGAAAAACGGAGATATGATCAAAGAAATAGGAACACTTGCTCGCAAGGATATTGTTATGCTGCTTGGTCAAAAAGTGTATCTTGAATTATGGGTCAAAGTAGAAGAAGATTGGCGCAATAAAAAATCGCAATTAAGAAGATTGGGATATTTCATACAATCAGAGTGAGAATGAGGATGATATGGGGTTAAATGAAGGAATCATTGTAAAAACACAGATATATCAAGAGAGTTCTAAGATTGTGTGGATTTTAACCCAAGATAGTTTGTCGTCTTATCTCATCCGTGGTTGTTTGAATACCAAAAGTCACAATTATGTTTATTCACAAGAATTAACCAAAATTCGTTTTCAAGTTTCCGAAAAATCACAAAATAAATTTCCCATTATTACAAATGGTGAGGTGTTAAGCAATTACACTTCCATAAAAACAAACATCGACAAAATGAAACAAGCAATTATCATGCTAGATACGATCAATCAGCTTGGTGATCACATTGATGATAAAAATACGCTCTATCATTTTTTAGCACTTACACTAGATTATATTAATCAAAATTATCATCCTTATTATTTGCAAATTTTTCGCATAAAATTGTTATATCTTCTTGGAATTGGACCTATATTTTCTAAGTGTGTAAATTGTGGAAGTATTGTTGATGGTGGTTCATTTGATTTATACAATGGTGGGAATGAACATACAACAAGGCATTTGCTTTATGCAA
>CAZYFI010000062.1:0-8100 GCA_964646985.1 uncultured Bacteroidales bacterium | reverse complement strand
AGCTATTTTCTATGGTGATGAAATAGGTTTAAAGGGCAAACATGACCCTGATTGTCGCCGTTGTATGATTTGGGACGAAAGCAAGCAAGACAAAACACTTTTTTCTTTCTTTCAAACATTAATTGCTTTACGCAAAACCTATCAAGACTTCCAATTATCTGATATCAAATGGATCTATGCACACAATCAATTTCTTGTTTATGAAAAAGGTAATGTGTTGATACTTCTGAATAGTGGTAATCAACAACAATCTTTCCTTTTATCTGACGGTTATCTTGATTTGTTTGAACAAAAACTTCTATCGTCAAGTAATTTACTTGTAGGCCCATATTCTTTCTTTATTTTATATAAAAAATGAGTGAAGACTTGACCAAGATTTCAATCTTGGTCTTTTTCTTAATTTGCTTTACCAATTCATTTTTGGTATAATAAGTATGTAAGGGAGATTGAATATGAAAGTTACAATTAGGGAGATTGCAAAAAAAGCAAATGTCAGTGTTGCCACAGTTAGTAGAGCAATCAATAATAAGGGATATGTTCACGAAGACACCAAAAAGGCAATTGATAGTGCTGTTAATGAACTGGGTTATACCCCCAATCAACTTGCAAGATTACTTTTAAAAAGACAATCGGGAATTATCGGTGTCATTATTCCTCATACCATTTCTTTTTTTATCGGTGAACTAATTGAAGGCATTGAGAATGAAGCTATGGCAAACGGTTATAAAGTGATGTTATGTATCACAAATAATCGTTATGAACGCGAGCTTGATTATATCAAGGTCTTTGAGCAATATATGATTGATGGCTTAATTGTTTCCTCAAATTTCGAAAATAGCGATAAAATCATGAACTTAAATATCCCAATTGTTTCTATTGACCACATCATTGATCCTTCCATTCCTTCCATCACCACAGATAATATTGGTGGGGGGAAATTAGCTGCCGAAAAATTAATTAGCTGTGGAGCAAAGTATTTCGTTGTTTTTAGAGGGCCTTCTTTTCTAATTACAACTTCAGAACGAACGCTAGGATTCAATGAAGTCTTGAAAAAACACGATTTGACATTTGAATTTTATGATTTTGATTTGGTGGCTCCTGATGCTGACTTCATCTATAACTATTTGCTTAACAATCCTCATATTGATGGGATTTTTACATTATCGGATTCTTTGGGAGTCATTACAGCGGGAATCTTAAATAAGTTAAATCGCAAACTAGGAAAAGATGTGTTTTTAGTTAGTTTTGATGGTTTACCTATTTCTCGGTGGATTTATCCCACACTTACTACCATCAATCAACCAATTAATTATATGGGGAAAGAAGCGATCTCCACTTTATTGAAATTGATTCAAGGAAAAGAAATTATCGAACAACATAAAATCATTCAAATTTCCATGAAAGAACGTGACTCTACAAAAGGTCACAAATAAAAATGAGAGTAGCTTTTTTTGCTATTCTCATTTTTTGATGATCAAAGGCTCTGTAATCGTTTGTTCTCCTACTTTAATTCGTTTGTTAGTCAGGTAATCAACGCCTGAAATAGATACATAAGCTTGTTGTGGCATTGGGCTAAAATTAAAGATGCCTAATAAAACTTGATCTTTCTTTTCATATTTGATTTCAATGGTATGTTCATTTAATAGATTGATGTTCATTACCCAATTAACAAATTCTAACTCTTTGCGCATCTTTGCCATTTTTTTAATGATGTCTACGATACCGGCACGATTATAATGACTCCAATCAATTTCATCTATTTCAAATAAATCGGGTCTACTCTTGGCTCCACATTCTTGGCCATTATAAATAAAGGGAATTCCCTTTAAAAAGAACAATAGTGCGTTAACTGACCTTAACTGTGCATCAGTGGATAAATAATTGGCCAATCTTTCCATGTCATGATTTTCTATATAACGAAGTTTCACATAGTTTTTCGGATATGTGGATTCTTGACGAATTAAACTAGTTACCCAGGTTTCAAGATTTCCTTTTCCTTGGAAATAGTGATAAAAATCATCAATGATATCATAATCATAGCAAACATCGAATACTTGATAAATCTCACTATCAGAATAAGCATCATACCCCAAATCACGTAAATACTTGATAAAGGACAAATGAACAGACTCAGATACATAAATTAAATATGGATTGATGTTATCTAATTCTTCTCTTGCTTTTTTCCAAAATGAAATTGGCAAAAGTGGGGCAACATCACACCGAAAACCATCAACACCAAATTCTGTCCAATACTTCAATACTGAAATAAGTTCTTTTTCTAATGGTTCATTGTTTTCAAAGTTAAAATCAGTGATATCCCACCAATCACCCACTCGATTGGTAAACGAGCCATCTTCTTTATGATAATACCACTCAGGATGTGTTATAGTATAATCAGCGTCATGGGATGTATGATTAAAGACAATATCAATAATGACTTTCATTCCCCGCTTGTGTGTTTCTTGTAAAAACAAAGCAAAGTCTTCTTTTGTTCCTAAATCAGGGTTGATGTCATAATAATTGCTGATTGAGTAAGGACTCCCAATCGATCCTTTGCGGTTTTTCTTGCCTATTGGATGAATAGGCAACAATTGAATGACATCGATATTTAAATTTTTGATTTCGTCAAGTTTTGAAATCACGCCTTGGAAATCATGGGAAGGTGAAAATTGTCGAACAAATATTTGGTAAAAAATTAGGTTTCTTAAACTCGTTGATGTTGAATTTGCCATGTAATATCTCCTATATGAATTTATTATACGCCATTTAAAAAGGAAAAAAAGATGTAAAGCATTACATCTTTTTTCAATTTTCATTTCTTTGTTAAGTTTCTGGTGATTCTAAGTGCAAATAATATTATAACACCAAAAAAGCCAATTAATCCTGGAAGAATGATGAATTCTAACTGATCAAGTGCACTTTGCCAACGAAATAATAACGCCACAAAGGCAAAGAAGGAAAGAAAGATGCAGAAAGCACCACCCATCAAAGCTAGGATATCTATTATCAGGTTAAACTTGCTTTCAAACCAATCAAGAAACTGATTACATTTTTTTCTCATAAGAATACCTTTCTATGTTTACAAATTATACCCTATCTTCCAATTGAAAGCAATCTATAAAACATCATTCAAAAGAAATGGTGATGTCCCCAGTTGAAGTTCTAGAATAAATGCTTTTTAAACCAGATTCATTAAGGATTTGGTTGGCAATTTTAAACCCTTGAAATGTAATTTCACCTGTTGAAACAGCAACATCAACGCGGTAGTCATTTTCATTGCCGACAACAATCAACTTAATGGATCCTGTTGATGTTGAAGTATGAATGTCATCGCTAGTGACATGTTTTAAATCAACGGACCCAGTTGAAGTAGAAGCATCAATTTTAGGAGAAGTAACGGTATCGATTGTCACTTTTCCTGTTGATGAATTCGCTTTCGTTTCTGCACAAGTAACATCCCTAATCAATACTGCCCCTGTGGAAGTGGTAGCAGTCATTTTTCCAGCAACAACACAATCATCGATTACAATGCTTCCTGTGGAAGTGCTAAACTTCAATAAAGACAATTGCATGAATTGGTTGATTGCAACATCACCAGTACTAGTGGAAGCCGTAATTTCGCCAGCAAAGTTATTAGGCAGCTCCACGGTAATCATAGATTTTTCTTCGCTTTTATATCCCCAAAGAAATATTTGATGGTGATATACAAACTCTAATAACAATGTGCCATCTACCAAAGAATAATTAAAATAATCGTAATCCGATTCATAATAGTTTACTTTAAATTTGTCATCTTCTCTTTTTATAAATTCAATTGTATGTGTTGAGCCCTTTATTTGTACTTTTGTAATCACTTCTGTACCAGATTTTTCAACTGCAACATAATCATCGTCACGTGAAAAAGCTTGATAGATCAATGTAAAATCACCTTTGTTCTCGATCAAACCATACAAAGATAACCCAACCCCTAAAACAAGCATAACAACAAGTATTAATTTAAATGTTTTCATCACTGATCTCCTGTGTTTTTGATTTAATTTTTTTTGAAAAATATTTATTAATTTTTTGAAAAGCTTTCTTTCCAAGATGTATCGTCAGTAAGGATAAATAGCCAAAAATAGCAACAACAATAAAACAAATTCCGATTGCCAGCAATATGATTGACAACTCTGTATTTGATATAATCATTGATATAATCATGGGAATTAAACCCACAATGATTCCAATTCCTGATGCAGCAAAAGAAATAAACAATGAAAAGACAACAACAACCAAAGAAAATGCGACCGCAGCAAGAGCAATTCCAAGTGGTATCAGTACTGGAGATGCACAGATACCAAGAATAATCCAAAAATTTTTCATTGGGTTTGATTTTTCATCATTACTTCTCGTAATGATTAGGTCGGTAGTCACTTTGCTGACAATGTTGTCAATAGTACCAAAGCCATTGATAGCATCCATTTCATTGATACCACTTTCTTTCTTTTCTTCAATAAGTTCATCATAAAAAGCAATGATTTCCTTTACTTCTGCTTCTTTAAATGCCTTTAATCGATTTTTTAATATTGATAAAAATTCACTTTTGTTCATCGTTAAATCTCCCTTTTATAAATTGATAAACTTGGTCAATATCTTTCCATTCATCAAGAAAATTCTTAATTTGTTCTTGACCACTTGGAGTTATTTGATAATATTTTCGCAATCTTCCTTGATGTTCCGATGAATAGGAGTGAAGATAATTTGCGGATTCAAGCCTTCGTAAAATAGGATATAACGTGGACTCAGAAATTTGTACAACTCCTTGTGTATCTTGAAGAAGTTTGTAGCCATAACTATCTTCTTCTATTAACGAGGCTAGAACACATATATCTAATAAACCTTTTTTTATTTGCGTTTTCATAATATCACCCTTTGTATGTTATTATACATTACATAGTATAAATGTCAACAATTATTTATTATTTATTTTAATTATAATAGTAAATTATATAATGATATTGTTTTTAAATAAAAAACTACCCAATACGAAATGCATTGGATAGTGATATTTTTTTGTTATCAATTCTTTTTCCATGTTATAGGCGAAAAGAGAATGAGAATAGGGAAAATTTCCAGTCTTCCCGCAAGCATAATGAACGATAATGTAAGTTTGGATAAATTAGAAAAAATAGAATAATTTCCAACAGGACCAACAATGTTCAAGCCTGGGCCTACGTTATTAAACGTGGCGATGATAGCGGTAAAGTTAGATACCAAATCATGATCCTCAATAGAAAGAACGAGTACACCAACAATTACGATAGCAAGATAGGCCATCAAATAGCCAACCAATCCTTCCATGACAGCTGGTTCTACTGACTTTTTATCAAATTTGATTGCAGAAATCTCCCTTGGTTTCACAGAAAATCGTATTTCTTTAAACAAAGATTTGGTATAAAGAATAATTCTTGATACTTTCATTCCTCCACCAGTCGATCCAGCAGATGCTCCAATGAACATCAATAAAACCAAAATTATTTTTGACAGCGATGGCCATGTGTTAAAATCAACAGTCGAAAAACCAGTGGTAGTAATGATGGATGCAACTTGAAAACTGGAATGACGTAGTGTATCAAAAAAATTGTCATATAATTTTAAAGTATTTAAGGTAATAATGACAATGGAAACGAATACGATTCCCAAATACCATCTAAATTCTTCATTGTGCCATATTTTTTTTACATTTCCTATTAATAAAAAGTAAAATAGCGTAAAGTTTGTGCCAAAAAGCAGCATAAAAACAGTGATAACCATTTCTACATAAACACTATTATAACCGCCAACACTCTGATTGAGAATAGAAAATCCACCTGTCCCAGCAGTTGCGAAAGAATGTGTGATGCTATCAAACAAAGGAATGCGAAACGACAGCAAAATAATTTGGATCAACGTTAATGCAATATAAATGCTATACAATATTCTTGCAGTATGTTTTACTTTAGAAACAATCTTTCCTACTTGAGGGCCCGGACTTTCTGCCTTTAAAACATAAATGCTTCTGCCATTTGTTTGTGGCATAAGGGCTAACACAAATACCAAAATTCCCATTCCGCCAATCCAGTGTGTTAAGCTTCGCCAAAATAACATCCCTTTGCTTAACGCCTCTACATTGTTCAAAATACTTGCACCAGTAGTGGTAAATCCTGATACGGTTTCAAAAAAAGCATTCACAATATTTGGAATCTCTTGGCTAATCAAAAAAGGAAGACTACCAAATAATGAAATGACAATCCAACTAAGACCAACCAAAACCAAACCTTCTTTTGCAAATATGGTTTGATTTTTTGCTTTTTTCATGGAAAGCAAAAAACCTATACCAAATAACAAAACCATGGGAATTAAAAAAGCGATATACGTATTTTCACGATACAAAAAAGAAACAATGAGTGGAAGCACAAGCAAACCTGCTTCCATTTTCATAATATTACCAATTGTATTCCAAATAAAACGATAATTCATAACTTATTTAACCAATGCTTCTTTGATATCTTTTAAATGATCTTGCGTAGAAATAATAATAACCGTATCATTTGGCAACATAGAATCATCTCCACCAGGAAGAATAATGTGATTATTTCGAATGATACATGCAATTAAAACATTGGGACGGAATTTCAAGTTTTTGATTTTGATTCCCGTATAATTTGTTTCTCTAGTAATCAAGAATTCAGTTGCCTCAATCCTACTGTTAATTAATTTGTATAGTGCTTTAACACGGCTATATGAATTTGATAGCGATCTAATATATCGAACCACCAAATTGGCTGTAGTAAGTTTGGGAGATATAATCGACTCTAACCCAATTGTGTCAAAAATGTTTGTATAAACATAACGATTCACTTTTGTTATAATTTTTGGTATCTTTAAGGCTTTCGCAAACAAAGAAATCACAATATTTTCTTCATCAAATCCTGTTAAAGTAACCAAAGCATCCATATTTTCAACGTTTTCTTCTAATAGTACCTCTTGTGTACTACCATCACCTAAAATTACAGATGCTCTAGGAAGTTCTTTTGCTAATTCGTTGCAACGCTCTCGATTTACTTCAACAATTTTTAAATTTGTATTTTGCTCTAGTAATTGCATACCCAAATAATAAGTAATCTTACCACCGCCAACGACCATAACATTTCGTGCACGATTTTTTAAAATACCTAATTTTTTAAAAAGAGAATCAATATCATTTGGTGCTCCTGTAATACAAATTTTATCATTTTCTTGTAAAATGAAGTCACCACCTGGAATGAAAATATTACCATTTCTCACAACAGCAGATACCAAAAATCGAATTCCGTAATGGCTTCTTAATTGTGACAAAGAATTACCCACAAGTAACGAAGTTTCTGTTAAAGCAATTTCCACAATCTCAACTTGCTCATTTGCGAAAAAGTCGACCCTCGTTGCGGAGGGATATTTCAACATTCGAGCGATGTCTTTGGCTGCTTCATACTCAGGATTAACAATCAAATTCAATCCCAAATCATCCATTAAAAAATTGTGTTGGGTTGCATACTCAGGGTTTCGTACACGAGCAATGGTATGTAATACGCCAAGTTTCTTGGCAACCAAACATGATAAAATATTAACTTCATCACTTTCTGTCATAGCAATTAAAATGTTTGTTTTGTTGATATCAGCTTGATTCAAAGTTTCATAACTTGCGCCATTTCCAACAATCGCCTTTACATCATAGTTGTTTGACATTTCTTCTACAACATCCGGAAGAATATCAATGATTGTGATATCATGCTCTTCTTCTAATAAATATTCTGTCAATACTCTTCCTACTTTTCCTGCACCGACAATAATTATATTCATAATAATCCCCCCAAAGAATGAAAATATTGTTCCAATTTCTAAACATTTTTAAAAAAATAATAAGGTACAAACCCAACAATCACTTTTCAAAAAAAAATAGCAATTTATAATATTAGGACTTTATTCTTAAAAAAAAATTGATACAACTTTTCTTTGTATCAAAGTTTCAACTGTAAATGGTGGAATCAGAGGGGATTGAACCCACGACCCCTTGCACGTCAAGCAAGTGCTCTCCCGCTG
>CAZYFI010000061.1:0-8243 GCA_964646985.1 uncultured Bacteroidales bacterium | reverse complement strand
TTTAATGTTAGCACCAACTCCCTTTTTTTCAGATAGGGGTTGTCATATGCGAATTAAGCGACGTTTTGGTCGAAGCTTTGAAAACAGGTTTGAAACGTAAAGTGGTTGCTTTAGAACTGATTGATCGCGGAATTGCCCGTAATGGTTATGAAGTAGAAGTAGGGGGCCAGGTGATTGGTCATGTGACCACTGGATATATGATTCCCAACACAACGAAGTCGTATGCCTTTGCTTTAATAAAGAGTGAATTTGCTAGTTTAGGAACTGAAGTATCAATTCGAGTTAGAAAAAATCTTGTGAAAGCGAAAGTAAGAAACAAACGATTATTAGATAAAAAATATGTTCGATAGGAGGAAAGAATATGAGTAAAGTATTAGAAAATTTAAGGTATGCGAAAAGTCATGAATGGGCAAAAATAGAAGGGAATTTTGCTTATTTTGGCATTACTGATTATGCTCAACATAGTTTGGGTTCAATCGTGTTTGTAGAAGGTGGAGAAATGGGTGATTCGGTTTCTCAATTTGAAGAATTTGGAGCAGTTGAAAGCGTCAAAGCTGCATCTGATTTATTGGCCCCATTAAGTGGAACCATTGTTGCCATTAATGATGAAGTTGTCGATGATCCTGAATTGATTAACCAAGATCCATATTCAAGTTGGATTATTAAAGTGGAACTAAGCGATATGAGTGAGGTTGATAACTTGCTTGATGCAGCTAGTTATCAAAAATTGGCAAAATAATGAATAAATATTTTCCTCATTCTGAGCAAGACATTGCACAAATGCTAGAAAAAATAGGCGTTTCTAGTTTAGATGATTTGTTTGTTGATGTTCCAAAAAATGTCATCTATCATGGATCGTTTCAGCTTCCAAAGCAATGTTCTGAAATAGAAATTCGTGAAGAGATTGCACAAATAGCAAATCAAAATAAAAAATTGATTTCTTTTTTGGGTGCTGGTTCTTATGATGTTTATACACCAAGTGTCATTCCTGCTCTTACATCAAGACAAGAATTTTTAACTTCTTACACACCTTATCAACCAGAGATTTCACAAGGCAATTTACAATATATTTTTGAATATCAAAGCATGATTTGTGAATTAACTGGTCTTGATGTTAGCAATGCCAGTGTGTATGATGGTGCAACTGCAACTGCAGAATCCATGTTTATGGCTGTTGCTCAAACAAAACGTAACAAAGTATTGGTTAGTGAAGCGCTAAATCCTCGTGTTTTGGAAGTGCTAAAAACATATGCTTATTTTCGCAATGTAGAAATTGTTATGATACCAATGGAAGAGTTTCAAACTTCAAAAGCAAAGTTGCTATCATTATTAGATGAATCGATTGCTGGCGTTGTTGTACAAAATCCCAACTATTTTGGGATGATTGAAGATTTCTCGGATATCTCAAGCCAAATTCATGAAAATAAAAGCTTATTGATTATGAATGTTGATCCAAGTACGTTAAGTATTTTAAAAACACCGAAAGAAATGCAAGTAGATATTGCTTGTGGTGATGGACAAACATTGGGAATCCCAGTTTGTTTTGGAGGCCCTTATGTTGGCTTTATGGCCACCACGGAAAAATTACTAAGAAAGATGCCAGGAAGAATTTGTGGAATGACAAATGATGTTGATGGCAAACGTGGTTTTGTTCTAACTTTGCAAGCACGTGAACAACACATTCGCCGTGAAAAAGCAAATTCTAATATTTGTTCGAATCAAAGTTTGATGGCGTTGCATACCGTCATTTATATGAGTCTACTTGGAAAACAAGGGTTAAAAGAAGTTGCTCTTCGTGCTTATCAGAATGCTCATTATTTATATGAAAAGTTATTATCAACAAAAATGTTTGAAAAAGCAGCAAATGGATATTTCTTTAAAGAATTTGTTTTACAATCTAAAGTAAATCCTCAAGCCTTAAATGATTATTTGCTTAGCAAGGGATATTTATCAGGGCTTGATTTAGGCAATCACCACATGCTTTTTTGTGCAACAGAAATGCGAACAAAAGCGCAAATCGATGCTTTTGTGAAGGAAGTTGAGGGATATCAATATGTACGATAAATTGATTTTTGAAATATCTCAACCGAATCGCAAGGGATACAGTTTACCTGAAAGTGATATTCCTACTTTGGAATTACCAAAGTCATTGATGCGCACTTTGCCTTTCGATATGCCTGAAGTGACGGAACTTGATGTTGTTCGTCATTATACTCGTCTATCACAAAAGAACTATGGGGTTGATCAAGGATTTTACCCTCTTGGTTCTTGCACAATGAAATACAATCCAAAAATAAATGATGAAATTGCCAATCAATCGGCTTTCACAACCATTCATCCATTGCAACCAGAGAAGACCGTTCAAGGAGCATTGAAGATTTATTTTGATACATCGAAAATGCTTGGTGAATTAACAGGGTTAGAAGAATTTTCTTTTAATCCATTTGCTGGTGCTCATGGCGAAGCTACAGGATTAATGATTATGAAGGAATATCATATTCAAAGAGGCGATTTCAAACGTACTAAAGTGATTGTCCCTGACAGCGCTCATGGAACCAATCCTGCAAGCGCCAGTGTGTGTGGAATGGATACCATAGTGGTACCATCTACACCAGATGGAACTGTGGATATTGAACAATTAAAAGCTGTTTTAAACGATGAAGTAGCAGGAATTATGCTTACCAACCCGAATACACTTGGTATCTTTGAAAAAGATATTTGTGAGATTGCTCGATTGGTTCACGAAAATGGCAGTTTACTTTACTATGATGGAGCAAATTTAAATGCTTTACTAGGGATTGCTCGTCCAGGTGATATGGGATTTGATATCATGCACATTAACTTACACAAGACTTTCTCTACCCCACACGGTGGTGGTGGCCCAGGAAGTGGGCCTGTTGGTGTAACAAAGTCTTTGGTTCATTTGTTACCAAATCCACGAGTAGTAAAAGAAAATGAGCAATATCATTTGCTTAATTGTCAAAAATCGATTGGTTCTGTCAGTGGATTTTATGGCAATTTCTTAGTGGTTGTTCGTGCTTACACTTATTTACGCACTTTGGGAAAAGAAAATGTCAGTAAAGTAGGATATTTGTCGGTGTTAAATGCCAACTATATCAAAGAGTCATTAAAAGATTATTATAAACTCCCAATTACCAATGTTTGCAAACATGAAGTTGTTTTTGATGGATTAATTAGCGAAAAAGCGACGACTTTAGACGTTGCAAAACGATTGCTTGACTATGGTTATCATCCACCAACCATCTATTTTCCTCTTTTGTTTCACCAAACCATTATGATTGAACCTACAGAAGTAGAATCAAAAGAAACCATTGATGATTTTATTGCAACGATGATTAAAATCGCCAATGAGGCAATGGAAGATCCTGAATTGTTAAAGACAGCACCACATAATACTGTTGTGAGAAGACTAGATGATGTGAGGGCTGCAAGAACACCAATCATTAAATTTAAGGACATTGTATGAAAGATTTAATCATCATTGGTGCGGGACCAGGTGGATATGAGCTAGCACTAGAAGCAGCAAAAAAAGGGTTGCAAGTAACTATTATAGAAGAAGATGAACTGGGTGGAACTTGTTTAAATTATGGTTGCATTCCTACCAAATCATTTTATCACGCGGCAACTTTGCTTAAAGAATTTCATGAAGCTTCTAACGTAGGTATAACTGGACCAATCAATTGGGATTATGAGAAAACATTAGAAAGAAAAAATGAAATTGTAAGAACATTGGTTTCTGGTATCCAATTTATGCTTGAAAAAGCGAAAGTTGAAGTCATAAAAGGTCGTGGTGTTTTACAATCCCCAACTAGCGTAAAAGTAAATAATCAAATCGTTGAAGGAAAGCATATAGTCATTGCGACTGGTTCTTCAAGTGCGAAATTACCTCTACCAGGATTTGATCTTCCCAATGTCATTAGTTCCTTAGAGTTGCTTGATTTAACAACAATTCCTAAGAAATTGGCAATTGTTGGTGGAGGAGTAATTGGAATTGAATTCGCATCAATTTTCAGCAAATTCGGTAGTGAAGTTGAAGTGTTTGAAGCTCTAGAAACCATTTTGCCACAAAACGACCGTGAAATATCCAAACGATTGCTTAGTTATTTAAAACAAGACAAAATTAAGTTTCATCTAAAAACCATGGTTACTAAAATAGAACAACAAGGCAACTTGCAATTATTTTATAAAGAAAAGGATCAAGAGCAAACAGCAAATGCTGATATTGTCTTGGTGGCCGTTGGAAGAAAACCCAATATCCATCACATTGGACTAGAAGAGCTTGGCATTGATTTTGATCGTTATGGAATCAAGGTAAATGAACATTTTCAAACAAATATACCCAATATCTATGCTATTGGCGATGTAACAGGTAAAATGATGTTGGCTCACAGCGCAACATTTAGTGGTTTTCAAGTGTTAAAACATTTATTGCAGGAAAAAGACGCCATTGATTTTTCCATTTTACCAAGTTGTGTCTTTACTTTTCCAGAAATTGCTTCGGTAGGAATCACGGAAGAAGAGGCGAAAGAACATTATCAAACTTATAAAGCCTATTTTCGTGCCAATGGGAAAGCACATACCATCGGTAATACCGATGGATTTATGAAAATCATTGCCATCAATGAACAAATCAAAGGAGTCCATATTTTAGGTCCCCATGCGAGCGATTTGATTTCTGAAGCAGTTGCACTTTTAAACAAACAAACAACAGTGAATGAGCTGAAAAATTTTATTCACCCACATCCAACATTAGGTGAGATATTCTCACAAACCATTCGTGAGGACCATTAATTTGGTCCTTTTATTTTTGCTTAAAAAATGATATAATACCATAAGAAGGTGAATCATTATGCAACAAATCATTGAAATTGTACCAAACTATTCTGAAGGAATAGATGCTAACATAATGCAAAAAATTATTGCTCCGTTTCAAAACAGTCCACTTATTACTTTAGTGGATTTAGAAATGGATGCATCTTATCATCGCAGCGTTGTTACTATTATTGGTGAGGCAAAAACTGTATTAACTCAGATGGTTTTGTCAGCACAAATTGCGTTAGAACTCATCGATTTAAGAAAACACAAAGGTGAGCATCCAAGGATGGGAGCAATTGATGTATGCCCTATTATTCCCATTGCCAACATAAGTGAACAAGAATGTATTACATTAAGCAAAGAACTTGCGAAAGAAATAAATGAAAAAACCAATATTCCCGTATACTTATATTCGAAATCAGCTTCTAGAGAACAATGTGTTTTGTTGCCTGATATTCGCCAAGGGGAATTTGAAGGTTTGAGACAAAAAATGTTAGACCCAAAGTGGGCTCCTGATTTTGGTGATTCGAGGCCACATGAAAGTGCCGGAGCTTTGGCTGTGGGTTGTAGAAAACCATTGGTTGCTTTTAATATTGATATGAATAGTAACGACAAAGCAAAAGTGTTAAAAATAGCTAGGCGTATTCGTTTTAGTTCTGGTGGTTATCGATTCATTCAAGCGGGAGCCGCTCGACTAAAAGAAAGAAACATTTGCCAAGTAACAATGAATTTGACAGATTATACACAAACTGCTTTATATCAAGCATTGGAAGCAACGATCATGGAAGGCAAACGTTATCAGATTTCTGTTGTTTCCTCGGAAATAGTAGGACTGGTTCCCAAAGATTGTTTGGTTCAATCTTTAAAGTACTATTTGGGTTTTGAAGAAGATCGCGTTTTGGAATTATCACTTGATGAAATTGTAACTCTTGCCACCAAACATTTTAAACTTCGTGATTTCCATGTGAAGAAAGTCATTGAGTATTATGTACATAGTTAGGGATAGTGTTTTTGTTTTTCATTTTATAAATTGAAAAATGTTGGATATTTTGATATAATAGATGAATATCAAGGAGAACAAGATGTATCAAAGATTTAAAGATGGATTATTTAGTCCTGCACAAATTGTAAAATATCAAAGCGATAAAAAAATCATTACAGCGATATTTTTCCTTTTGTTGGTTATCATCTCTGTTATCCCAAGCTTAATTACTGTTGGGAAAAACCAAGGATTAAATTATGAAGATCGCACCATTATAAGACAATCATTTGTAGAAGAAGAAATTCCCTTTTCTATCGTAAATGGGATATTGGTTCCAAAAAGTGGATCCAATATCACACATGCTGTCGAGATATTTCCTTCTTTGTTGGTTGTATTTACAGATCAAGAACAATTAGATTTAGAATTAAATGAATTTGGTATCTATTCCAAAATCGTTTTAACAAAAGAAGTGGTATATTTTCAACAATCATTACTTAGTTTTAAACTGTTCTCTTATTCTGATTATAATAGTTTAACAAATATCGATTTTGCTGGTGCTGAAATTGATGATCAAACTTTTTGGCGCACCATATTTCCTATTGTAGAAGAACAAATAGAAGAATATTCTCGCTTTACCATCACAGCTCAAGTGATTACGATTATTTTAGGAGAAGCTTTTGTTTTAGCTTTATTTGGGTTAATCGTTGCTATCTTCCAGATGATGTCGTTATCAGGATATATGAAATTTGCAAAAGTTTGGCAAGTTATGACTTATGTCATGGCCCCTTATGTTGTTACAAAAGTATTAGAAGAATTATTCTCTCTTGGTTATTTATCTTTTTTAGGAGCAATTATCACTGTTTTTTATGCAAATCGTTTGACGCAAGTTATTTTACAAAGGAAGGACTAAAATATGGCATACAATCATCTAGAAATTGAAAATAAATGGCAAAAATATTGGGAAAGCCATAAAACCTTTAAAACAGGGCAAGATACTAATAAACCTAAATATTATGTATTGGATATGTTCCCATATCCAAGTGGTGCAGGTTTGCATGTCGGGCATCCAGAAGGTTATACAGCAACAGATATTGTTGCTCGTATGAAAAAAATGCAAGGTTTTAATGTTATGCATCCAATGGGATGGGATGCTTTTGGACTTCCTTCCGAGCAATATGCAATTGCAACAGGAAAAGATCCCCTTGAATTCACAATGCAAAACATTAAAACATTCAAGCATCAGTTGGGTATTTTGGGTTTATCATATGACTGGGATAGAGAACTTGCAACATGCGATCCGAATTACTTCAAATGGACACAATGGATTTTTACCATTCTTTATAAAAAAGGGCTTGCTGAAATTCGTAACATTGATGTAAATTGGTGCAGCGAACTTGGGACTGTCCTTGCGAACGAAGAAGTGATAAATGTCGATGGAAAAATGGTCAGTGAACGTGGATGCTACGATGTTGTAAAAAAACCAATGCGTCAATGGGTATTGAAAATTACAGAATATGCCGAAAAATTACTCAATGGTCTTGATAACCTCGATTGGCCAGATTCAATCAAAGAAATGCAAAGAAATTGGATTGGAAAAAGCGTTGGGGCTGAAGTGGTATTTAAAGTAAATGAAAGCAAGGATGAATTTGTTGTTTTTACGACAAGACCAGATACCTTGTTTGGAGCTACTTATTGTGTGCTTGCTCCAGAACACGAATTGGTCAATAAAATTACCACCAAAGAATTTGAAAAACAAGTAAAAGAATATCGTGAATATGCGAAATCACGTAGTGATTTAGATCGAACCGACTTAAACAAAGAGAAAACTGGAGTATTTACTGGTTCTTATGCAATCAATCCTGTCAATCACAAATTGATGCCGATTTGGATTGCTGATTATGTTTTAAGCAGTTATGGCACTGGAGCCATCATGGCTGTTCCAGCACATGATGAACGTGACTATGAATTTGCCAAGAAATTCAATCTTGATATAGTAAAAGTATTGGATGGAGATATTAGTGAATCTGCGTTTACTGGGGATGCTTCTCATATTCATTCTGATTTTATCAATGGTTTAGGCAAACAAGAAGCGATTGATGTGATGAATCAATATCTTGAAAAGCATAATCTAGGGAAACCAAGCGTGAATTATAAACTTCGTGATTGGGTATTTAGTAGACAACGTTATTGGGGAGAGCCTTTTCCAATTATTATTTATGAAGATGGTAAAATAGAGGTTCTTGAATTAGAACAATTACCTTTGGCTTTACCTAAACTAGAAAAAATAACACCAAGTCAAACAGGGGAATCACCACTAGCTAATGCAAAAGATTGGTTGGTTGTGGAAAGAGCCGACGGGGTGAAAGGTCACAGAGAAACCAACACTATGCCACAGTGGGCAGGAAGCTGCTGGTATTATTTGCGA
>CAZYFI010000060.1:0-8289 GCA_964646985.1 uncultured Bacteroidales bacterium | reverse complement strand
TAATCGGAATGTGATTACTTGATTTCTAGCGCTTTTAGGGGAAAATAAATTATATATGTTGACTTTTATAGTCAAATATAGTATCATATGTAAGGTACATTTTAAACCCCACAATAAGCCCTGTGATTACAAGAATCCACACTTGATCTAATCATAAGCAGGAGGAAAATAAAAATGAGTAAATCTTATATGGCGAATGCCAACACTGTAGAACATAAATGGTTCGTTGTTGACGCAACTGATTTGGTTCTAGGACGTTTATCTACTGAAATTGCATCTTTATTACGTGGTAAAGGGAAACCTACTTACACACCTAACGTTGATTGCGGTGATTATGTTATCATTATCAATGCAGAAAAAGTTGCTGTCACAGGAAATAAACTTGATGATAAATTTTATTATCACCACTCAGGTTATCCTGGTGGTATTAAAAGTCGAAGTACAAGACAAATGTTAGATCTTCAACCACAAAAAGTATTGGAAAAAGCCATTCGTGGCATGCTTCCAAAAACAAAATTGGGTGATGATATGTATAGGAAACTTTTTGTTTACGTTGGGCCTGAACATCCACATCAAGCACAAAAACCAGAAGTTTACACATTCAAAGGATAGGAGATAAATTATGGCACAAGTAAGTTATTATGGAACTGGTAGACGTAAAAGTTCAATCGCTCGCGTCAGATTAATCCCTGGCAGTGGTGTTATCACAATTAATGATCGTAGTTTCAACGATTATGTAACATCTGCTGCAGTTCGCTTGGATGTATTACAACCTCTGGCATTAACCAATACAACTACAAGTTATGATGTTTTGGTCAATGTAAATGGTGGTGGCATCAGCGGTCAAGCTGGAGCTATTCGCCACGGTATAACCCGTGCTTTAATGGAAGTGAATCCTGATTTCCGTCCGGTTCTTAAACGTGCCGGTTTGGTTACTCGTGATCCACGCGCAAAAGAACGCAAAAAGTATGGTTTAAAGAAAGCCCGTCGCGCTCCACAATATTCGAAACGTTAATCGGGAATTATTAGCAAGTCTTTTAGGCTTGCTTTTTTTGTTCATAAAGAATAGTTTGAAAAAAAGTGTTAAGCCTTTACAATAAATGAAGCAATGTATATAATAATATTGTGTTTTAATAATTTGGAGATAAAAATATGGTAAAAATTTATAATTCCTTATCAAAAGTTGTGGAAGAATTCCTCCCGATTGAAGAAAAAAAAGTATCTATGTATGTGTGCGGACCAACAGTATATAATTACATTCACATTGGCAATTCAAGGCCGTTGGTCTTTTTTGATACGGTGGCTAGATTTTTTAAATATTTAGGTTATCATGTTACTTATGTTTCTAATTATACTGACATTGATGATAAAATTATTAAACGAGCCAAAGAAGAAAAAACTTCGGAAATTATGGTTTCTGAAAAATACATAACTGAATTTGAAAAGACAGTTCGACGGTTAAATTGCCTTCCTTATGATGCCAATCCAAAAGTAACACAAAACATGGATGGAATCATTGATTTTATTCAATTGTTAATTGACAAAAATGGCGCATATGTTGTGGATGGTGATGTGTATTTTGATGTTGAAAAAATTCCATCTTATGGGCAATTAAGCCAGCAATCCATAAACAATATGTTGACTGGCGTAAGGATTGATCCCAATTTGAAAAAGCACAATCCAATTGATTTCAATTTATGGAAAGCAACAGAAGAGGGAATGAAGTGGGATTCACCATGGAGTTTAGGAAGACCTGGATGGCATACTGAGTGCGTAGTGATGATTCATGCCTTGTTCAAGGGAAAAATTGATATTCATGGTGGGGGAACGGATTTAAAATTTCCTCATCACGAAAATGAAATTGCGCAATCACTTTGTGCTTATGATCATTCTTTAGCAAATTATTGGATGCATAATGGCCGCATTGATTTTGATGGCGAAAAAATGAGTAAATCGATTGGAAATGTCATATGGGCAAACGACTTGTTGAATAAAATTAATTACCAAACATATCGCTTACTTATCTTGAATGTTCCTTATCGCCAGCCATTATCTTATAAAGAAGAATTGCTCGAACAAGCAAAGAATGATTTTGAAAAAATATATCGTGCTTATGTTTCTTTATATCGCTTTATTGAACTTGGACCAGACGTTACAAAAGAAGAAGATGAAGAAGTCGCTTGTATAAAAAAAGAATTTATTGAAGCGATGTCCGATGATTTCCATACAGCCAATGCGATTACAGCTATTTTTAAAATTGTTAAGTTAACTAACAATTACTTAAGGGAAAAACAAATCAATTATTCTAGGCTTTCTTCTGTGCAAACAACTTTCCATGAAATGCTGTGGGTTTTGGGCATGGATATTCCACTCGCTCAACTTAGCCAAGAAGAAAAGGATTTGGTGAAACGTTGGCAACAAGCAAGAAAAGAGAAGAACTTTGCCTTAGCTGATATTTTGCGAGAAGAAATAGTTTCAAAAGGCTTAATTTTATGAAACCTGAATTATTAAACGGAGCCAATTTAGCTTTTATTGGTGATGCTTATTTTGAACTTTTTATTCGTGAATATTTAATCAACAAACAAATTACCAATCAAAAAGAACTACATCAATTGGCTGTAAAATATGTGAGCGCTACTGCACATCATGTAATCATTCAAAAATTAGAGCCAAGTTTGTCGCAAGAAGAACTAATTATTTTTCGTCGTGGAAGAAATCACAAATACCATGTTAGTCGTAAAAACATAAAAATGGACGAATATTTGAGCAGCTCTGGGTTTGAAGCGTTAATTGGATATTTATACTTAAAAGGTGAACAAGAGCGATTAAACGAAATTTTGCAGCAGGCAATACAAATTATTGAGGAAAATCATGAGTGAAATAATTTATGGTAACAATGTTATTGAAGCAGCTATTGTTAACAAGATATCTTTAAATAATGTAAAAGTGGCTTCAGATAACCAAAAAATGATTCATTTTTTGCAATCAAACCAAGTTAAATTTCAATTATCAACAAAAGAGTCATTGAATCAACTGGCATTAAATCATCAAGGAGTCATTGCAGAAATCAATGGGTTTCCTCTATATTCTTTAAATCAGTTGATGAAAGAAAAAAATGATGTATCGCATCACTCATCACTCATTGTGGTTCTTGATAGTTTAGAAGATCCGCATAATTTAGGAGCAATTTTAAGAACTGTTGAAGCTGCCGGTGCGGATGGTGTGGTGTTTACAAAAAATCGTAGTGTTAAATTAAATGCTACCGTTGCGAAAGTCTCAACTGGAGCAATTTTTAATGTGAAATGTTGTGAGGTTGTCAATTTAACGGCAACATTAAAAACGTTAAAAGACAATGGATATTGGGTTGTTGGGACCGATGCCCAAGCAAAGATACCTTATTCTTCATTAAAATACGATTTTCCAACTGTATTAATTATAGGTAGTGAAGGCAAGGGTATTTCCCGGCTAGTACTTGAACAATGTGATTACTTGGTTTCTATACCCATGGTAGGGAAAATCAATTCGCTCAATGCTTCTGTTTCTGCCGGAATAATGATTTATGAAATAAAAAATAAACAGTGGGAGTAAAAATATGTATCAATATAACGATTATGAATTGTTATATTTGATCAGCGAAAATGATGACACGGCATTGGATATCATGTTTCAAAAATATATCCCATTAATAAAAACTCGAATTCGGAGTTTTAAAATAAAATACTGGAATTATGAAGATTTCTTGCAAGAAGGATTGTTGATGTTGCATCGCGCCATTCAAACATTTAATCCTGAATCAAGAAAAACGTTCAATAAATACTTTGACTTAATTTTGCAAAGAAAATTTATTCAATTGTTGCGCAAAGAAAGTCACCATTTTTACAATGTTGATTTAGTAGGTATAGGCGATACATTGATGGAAGAACAAGTTTATTCTCAACCAATCATTGATTATCGTGAAATTGTCAGTAGGTGTCATTTTAGTTGTTTTGAAAGCAAGGTGCTTCATTTTTTAACACAAGGAGAAAAAATAAGCAATATTGCGAAAGAATTAAATGTAACTGTGAAACAAGTGTATGATGCCAATGACCGCATACGTCGAAAAATGAAAGCCATGAATAATTGACTTGACAGTAAGGTTATTTTTTGGTAAAATATATTAGTGAATTTTAAGGAGTAGTATGGCTGAAAAAGTAATCTTAATTTGTGAAGAGTGTTTGTCTAGAAATTATACTATCAAACGTAATAAGACAACCAATCCTGAACGAATGGTTATCAATAAATTTTGTAAAAAATGTAACAAGCATACGGTCCATAAAGAAACCAAATAGGAGGGTATTATGCCGACAGAAACAAAAAAATCAAATAGCATTTTAGCTATTTTTACAAAAGAATACAAATATGAAGGGCTTGTCCTTTTGTTCTTATCTTTAATCGCCATCGTTTTAGGATCTATGGTTCTTATTGGCGAATCTACTGGTGGTGCCAATGGATTATCCATTAACAAAGACGTCTTTTTAATTGGTGACTATCCTAAAGCATTTGCTTGGATCTTAATTATTTTAGGAGCTATGTCCTTAGTATTGGCTGTTTGGCCTTTCTTCCGTCCTTCTATTGCGGAAATCAAACGTGTCAGCTGGCCTACTCGTGGAACTTTGTTCAAAAACACAGCAATTGTTTTTGCTTTTATTTTAATCATGTCTTTATATTTCTTGTTAGCAGATTTTTTACTTGGATATTTATTGCAGTTCTTTGAATGGCTAGCAGGAAAAATGTAGTGATAATATGAACGATCGAGCTTGGTATGTTGTTCAAACCTATTCTGGTTGTGAAAATGCTGCTAAAAAGAATATAGAGCGACGCATTGAATCAATGGATATGGGTAATTTGGTTTTTCAGGTGTTGGTTCCTGAAGAAAAGCTCCTGGAGAAAAACAAAAAAGGGGAACTTCATGAAGTGATTGTAAAACCTTATCCAGGCTATGTTTTTATTGATATGATTGTTACAGATGAATCTTGGTTTATGATTAGAAATACACCTATGGTGACTGGGTTTTTAGGTTCTTCAGGTGGAGGCGCAAAACCGGTTCCTCTTTCAGATGAAGAAATGATTCCACTTTTTAAAATGTGTGGGATTTCAACCGAGAAAGCTTTTCCTGGGAAAATAGGTGGAAAAGTGATGATCACTGCTGGAACATTTGCTCACCAAGAAGGTATCATTGATGCAATTGATACCCAAAAAGGCATTGTTAAAGTGTTGATTTACGCTTTTGGTAGGGCTACCCCTGCTGAATTATCTTTTAATGAGGTAAAAGTCATTTAACAATTTCAAGGCAATTTTTGATCGAATTGCCTTTTTTCTTTGTGCTTAAACTTGTTGACAAATTCATCACGATATGGTACAATACTCTAGCGTGCAATAATCGCAAATCACTATTTTATTATTCGTGGGAGAGTTATAAACTCACATTACACCACATCACGGACAAAAAGGAGGTGTGTCTCGTGGCTACGAAAAAAATTACGAAAGTCGTTAAATTGCAACTTGCTGCCGGAAGAGCAACGCCAGCTCCACCTGTTGGACCTAGTTTAGGACAAACAGGTATTAACATTCAACAATTTTGTCTTCAATTCAATGAAAGAACAAAAGACATGGTTGGTAACGTTGTTCCTGCAATCATTTCTGTTTATGAGGATCGTTCTTTTACTTTCATCACCAAAACTCCGCCAGCTTCTGATTTATTAAAGAAGGCAGCTGGAATTAGTAGTGGTTCTTCCAATGCTTTAAAAACAAAAGTAGCAACTATTTCTCGTGAAAAAGTTCGCGAAATTGCGAAAACAAAGCTAGAAGATTTGAATGCTTATACTGTTGAAGCAGGCATGAAAATTATTGAAGGAACTGCAAGAAACATGGGAATTGTTGTTGAAGACTAAAAAAATCTTATCAACGAAGTTTCAATTACAAAATAAGTTGTAAAATTACAACTTAAACTGTGGAAGGAATTTCCGTTAGACCACATTTAAGGAGGAAAAATTTAATATGGCTAAAAGAAGTCGAAAATATGCTGAAGCAGCTAAATTAATTGATCGCAATGTACGATATAATCTTACTGATGCAGTTGATTTAGCAAAAAAGACTAGCATAACAAAATTTGATGCCACTGTTGAAGTCGCTTTTAGACTAAATCTTGATTCTCGAAAAGCAGAACAAAATTTGCGTGGAGCAATTGTATTGCCTCATGGATCTGGAAAAGATCCAAAAGTACTTGTACTTACAAAATCTGCTAAACAAAAAGAAGCTGAATTAGCTGGAGCTGATTACGTCGGTGACACTGAATATCTTGAGAAAATTAAAGCTGGATGGTTTGAATTTGACGTAATTGTTGCAACACCAGATATGATGGGCGAACTTGGAAAACTAGGAAAAATCTTAGGACCAAAAGGATTAATGCCTAACGCAAAAACTGGTACTGTAACAATGGATGTTGACAAAGCTGTTCGCGAAATTAAATCAGGTAAAATCACATATCGCGTTGATAAAACGGGGAATGTTCAAGTCATTGTTGGAAGAGCAAGCTTTGATGGAGAAAAATTAGCTGACAACATTCGTGTTGTTTACCAAACTCTATTACGCTTAAAGCCTTCAACAGTAAAAGGTATTTACGTTAAGAACATAGCGATATCTACAACCATGGGTCCTGGAATTAAAATATTACCAGACTCAATTGCTTAATTATAAAAAACACAAACAATAAAATAGGATGATTTATTGCCGTAGACAGTAGGTGCGTAAGCTTAATTCCCTACCGAGGTTAAAAGATGTATTTATGACCTCTTTTTCCTTGCTGGTAAAAGAGGTTTATTTATTTCAATGGAGGTGAAATAATGAAAGAAGCAACATTACAAAAGAAAGTGAATGAAGTCGAATTATTAACAAAACAATTCCAAGATTCCAAATCATTGGTCTTTGTTGATTATTTAGGCTTAACCGTTGCTGAAGTATCAGAACTCCGCAGATCTTTATATGCGCAAAATTGCCATTTAATGGTTGTTAAAAACAACATTTTAAAACGAGCAGCTAAAGAAGCAGGCTATCAAGGCTTAGATGAAATTTTAGTTGGTCCAAGCGCAGTGGCTTTATCACCTGACCCAACTGCAGCCGCTAAAATCATATATGGATTTGCAAAAACCAATGAGAAATTAGGAGTAAAGGTTGGCGTTGTTGAAGGAAAAGTATTAAATAAAGCTGATCTAAAAGTAGTTTCTAACTTACCAAATAAGAATGGTATGATTTCAATGTTACTCAGTGTATTACAAGCCCCAATCAGGAATTTGGGTGTAGCCATTAAAGCAGTGGCAGAGCAAAGAGCATAATTTTAGGAGGAATGAAAAATGGAAAAATTTAATGTGCAAGATTTTTTAAAGGCATTAAAAGAAATGTCTGTATTAGAGTTGAATGAATTAGTAAAAGCGATTGAAGCTGAATTTGGTGTAACAGCAGCCGCTGCCGTTGCAGCTAGTGGACCAGCTGAAGTTGTTGAAGAAGAAGGACCATCTTCTTATAATGTCATTTTAGCGTCTTTTGGTCAAAACAAAATTGGCGTTATTAAAGTTGTTCGTGAGTTAACTGGTCTTCCACTTAAGGAAGCCAAAGATCTTGTTGATGCAGCTCCAAAAGCAATTAAAGAGGGCGCTTCAATCGATGAAGCAAATGCCATTAAAGCTAAGTTAGAAGAAGCTGGCGCAACTGTTGAATTAAAATAACAACTCATGAAGAGCCCCTTTGGGGCTTTTTTCTTTGAAAGCAATAGACTATTTCTATAAAAAAGACTATAATAAATTTATAATTTTTTCCAAATATTTGGTGCTTATGCATAACAAGGAATTGGGTTTATTCCCAAGCTGTCCCAGCAGCCGTAATGTTGATGAAATCGAATAACCACTGTGAGTTCCATGGGAAGGGTCGATAGTAAAGCGAAACAGAGCCGGAAGACTTACCAAGTATTTAAAAAAATTCTCCTGGGGTTGAGGATAGGAAGTTATTCTTTCCTATCTTTTGACTACTATTTTTTCAGAAAGGAAAGAAGAAATGAAAAAATTGTTTTTGGTGTTAGCGTTAGTTCTAACCATTCCGTTTGTCCTTCTTGGATGCGATAAAAGCGCAGATGAAGAAGGCTTGATTACTGTTATTGTGCTTGATCTTGAAGAAAATGAAAAATTTAATGGCGAGGTTGGTTACGCAAAAGGAGATACTTTATTAAGTATTTTGCAGGCTCATGAAACCATTGCTCTA
>CAZYFI010000059.1:0-8323 GCA_964646985.1 uncultured Bacteroidales bacterium | reverse complement strand
GGTATCGTCGCGTGGTTCCTTCACCCAAACCAATTGGAATCGTAGAAATTGATACCATTCAAACTTTGATTCAAGCAAAACATCCGATCATAACTGTTGGTGGGGGAGGAATTCCCGTTGTCCTTCAAGACAACCATTATGAAGGTGTCGCTGCTGTAATTGACAAAGACTTTGCTAGCGCCATATTGGCTGATGCCATTTCTGCTGATTTACTCATCATATTAACTGCAGTTGATTATGTTTCCATTCATTTTGGAAAACCAATTCAAAAAGAATTGCACACTGTTTCAGTTCAAGAATGTGAGCAATTCATACGAGAAGGTCATTTTGCAAAAGGAAGCATGCTTCCTAAAGTAGAAGCAGCGATTGATTTTGTAAAGAAAAACAAAAATCGGCAAGCGATTATTGCTTCATTGTCCCAGGTGAGTTTGGCTCTAAATGGATTAAGTGGTACAAAAATAATTTATTAATAGGAGAAGATATGCGTAAAGAAAATATAAAAGTCGTAATATGGGGTTTAGGTGCCATGGGAAGTGGTATGGCAAAATTAATATTATCTAAAAAAGGATTTACCATTGTTGGTGTTTGTGACCGCAACCCAAAATTTGTTGGCAAAAATTTATTTCAAGTCTTAAAAATAGAGCAAAATAATCATCCAGATGTAGTTATTAAACCAAACATCGAAGATGTTGTGACCAATGGTTGCTGTGACATTGTTCTTCTTGCAACCGATTCTTATACTGCCAAAGCCTTTCCTAAAATCAAATGGTTGTTAGAACATCAAGTCAATGTGATTTCAACTGCTGAAGAAATGGCTTATCCAAAAGCCAAAGAACCAGAACTAGCCAAACAAATGCACGAAATTGCGATGCAAAATCATGTCACAGTTTTAGGAACTGGAATTAACCCAGGCATGATGATGGATTTACTGGTAATTGCCATGACTGGAGTCATGGAACATGTCGATGAGATTGCTGTCAGCCGCGTAAACAGTCTTTCTCCTTTTGGTGAAACTGTGATGGAAGAACAAGGCGTGGGATTATCCATTGCTGCTTATAAAGACAAAATGAATCGTGGAGAACTAGCTGGACACGTTGGTTTTAGAGAATCAATCCACATGATTGCTGATGCGATAGGATGGAATTTAACCAATTTCCATCAATCCATGGAACCAATTATAACTGAAGTTGATCGTAAGAGTGATTTTGGTCAAGCTTCCATTGGCCATGTAGCTGGTGTTGATATGATTGGTGAAGGCGAAGTCGATGGGAAATCTCTCATTCATATGCGTCACCCCCAACAAATCGAACCACAAATGGCAGGAGTTATCACCGGCGATTACATTACCATTTTAGGTAATCCTCAAGTGAATCTTCGCATCAACCCAGAAATCGATGGTGGAAAAGGAACCATAGCCATGTGTGTAAATATGATTCCTCATGTTATCAATGCGAAACCAGGTTTAAAGACCATGCTTGATTTGCCAGTGCCTAGAGCCATTATGGGTGATGTTCGCAATATGATTGAATAAGGAGGGGGTATTTTGATAAAAAAACAAACATGGGTTCAAATTGAAAAAGTCATTTTGCATCCCAATGAAAGAGCAATCAACCTTCCTGATGATACAAAAAAAGTCCCCCTTATCATGTGGGTAAAGGGTTATTTACAAGAAGATGCCAATATTGGCGATACAGTAAATATCATCACGCTTACAAATCGAAAAGAACAAGGGAAGTTGGTTGAAGCTAACCCGACTTTCAAACATAATTATGGTGAATTTGTACCTGAGATTTTAAAAATCAATCAAATGGTTAAACAAATTTTATTTGGTGATGCCAATGAATCATTATGATTCTTATGAAGCCGTTATGGCACGTAAAAATGAAATTATGAAAAAAGCTGTTGGAATTGATTATTCGATTTATGAAACGGGGTTCATTGGTTTTGATTATGAGAAATTAATGAGTGATCATGGATATCCTTTATCAGGAATTGAGTCAATTCAAAAAGCACATGGAGTGGGAAGTACTCCTTTAAAAGAACTTCATAATATCACTGCTTTGGCACGAAAATATTCTTGCAAAGGATATGGCGCACGACTATTTATCAAGGATGAAGCATTAAATGATTCGGGAAGTTTTAAAGCTAGAAGAGCTTCTGTGGCTGTTTACCGTGCTAAAATGCTTGGATTTAAAGGTGTTATCGCTGCAACGAGTGGAAACTACGGTGCTGCAGTGGCTTCCCAAGCAGCCAAGTATGGATTAAAATGCATCATTATTCAAGAATGTTATGATAGTCATAAAGTTGGACAACCAGAGATTATTGAAAAAGCTCGCGCCTGTGAAGCTTATGGTGCTGAAGTGATTCAACTTAGCGTTGGTCCGGAATTGTTTTATACTTTTTTAAAATTATTAGAAACAACAGGTTACTTTAATGCTTCCTTATATACTCCATTTGGCATTGCAGGAATTGAAACCTTAGGAACTGAGCTTGTAAATGATTGCCTAATACAAACGAAAAAAACTCCAAATATGGTCATTTGTACCAATGCAGGCGGAGGCAATTTAACCGGAACGGCAAGAGGAATCAAAAGAGCAACAGATGAACCTGTCACAATTGTTGGTGCTAGCGTCAATTTAAAAGGGTTGCACATGGCAAGCGATGATGATTTTAATAAGAAATCTTTTACAACTGGGCATACGGGTTTTGGCATGCCTTTCATGATCAATCCTGACCGTAGTGATGTTCCAAGATCTGCTGCAAGACCACTGAGATATATTGATCGATACGTTACTGTGAATCAAGGTGAGGTATTTTTCATGACTGAAGCTTTGGTTGCCCTTGAAGGCATTGAAAGAGGGCCAGCTGGGAATGTTTCTTTGGCTGCTGCTTTTAGCATTGCCCAAACACTTCCTACAAATCAAATTATTGTTGTACAAGAAACCGAATACACAAGTGCGGGAAAACATCATCAAGCACAACTTTCCTTTGCAAGACAAAATGGAATTGATGTTTGTTTTGGAAATCCAAAAGATGAAGTTCCGGGAAAATCAATTATTCTTCCAAGTGACCCTAGTTTTATCAAAGCACAGGAAGTTGATTTAAACCAAATACGAAAATCACTTGTGAAAAACAGTGTCAAAAACAATCAAATGATCAAAGAAATAGATCTGGACTTTTTATGTCAAGAGACAAATCAAGAATATCCGTGGGTCAAACAAGAATTAAAAACCCTGGGGATTGGAGTTGTGAAATAATGGAAAAACTACAAGTAAGACAAGATGACTTTGAAAAAAGACGTGAGCATTTAAAAAATCTAAGTGATGAAGAATTGTATGACTTATTTTGGAGCTATGCTCAAGAAACATGCAAACCTTTGATTCAATTGGCTTATAATCATACTTCTCCTGCCATTGAACGATCCGTTCTATTGCGAATGGGATTTTCAAGCATCGAAGCCAAGTTATTAGTCGACAAAACCATCGATCATAGATTGATGGGAAAAGGTGCTGGGCATGTTGTTTACCGTTATGCCATGATTTCTAAAAAACAAATTCGTGAAGCGGGCCTGGCACTGATCAATGATCATGGATGGCAAGAAGTGATTCACAGTTTTGAGGTGAAATCATGTTAAAGGCCAATGAAAAATTAAACATCCATGAAATTTTAAAAGATTTAGAACATTATGAACCAAGAAGACGCGGATGGATTTGGCGTAACCAAGAACCAGGGAAAATAATTGGGGGTTATGAATACTCCGATGCCTCTTCTTCTTTAAACCAAAGTGTACCACTTCCTGCAGCAAAATACTTTAACCAAATGGATCCCCAACCCAAGCAATCGATTACAACAGAAATTGCTTCAGGTCGATTTGAAGACGATATCAGACGTATGCGTATGGCTGCTTGGCATGGTGCTGATCACATTATGGTCATTAGAACTGCTGGACAATCCCATTTTGATGGATTGATTGAAGGAACCCCTCAAGGGGTTGGTGGCGTTCCCATCACAAGAAAGCAAGTTCGTGCCCAAAGAAAAGCTCTTGACCTCATAGAAGATGAGGTAGGTCGTCCGATTAATTATCATTCCTATGTCTCAGGGGTGGCAGGACCTGATATTGCTGTCATGTTTGCTGAAGAAGGGATGAATGGAGCTCATCAGGATCCGCAATATAACGTTCTTTATCGTAACATAAACATGATTCGCTCTTTTGTCGATGCTGCTGAATCCAAAAAAATCATGGCTTGGGGCCAATTATTACAAATCGATGGAGCTCATAATGCCAACGCAACGGCGAAAGAAGCATGGAAAGTCATGCCTGAACTACTTGTTCAGCATGCCATTAATAGTCAATTTTCCGTGTTTTCTGGAATGAAAAAAGAAAATATTGCCTTATCAACCGTTCCTCCAACCACTGCCCCAGCACCTGATTTAAAAATTAATCTTCCTTATGCTGTTGCATTACGTGATTTTTTCAAAGATTACCGCATGCGTGCTCAAATGAATACAAAATACATGGAATCTTCTACTCGTGAAGCCACTGTTACGCATGTACTGAATATGTTAATTTCTAAATTAACAAGTGCTGACATTCAATCCACCATTACTCCTGATGAAGGAAGAAATGTTCCATGGCATATGTATAATGTAGAAGCTTGCGATACCGCAAAACAAGCTTTGATTGGAATGGATGGTTTACTTGATTTGGTTGAAGTGAAAAAAGACGGTTTCATGAAGCAAAAGGTTCGCGAATTAAAAGAACGAGCAATCCTTTTCTTTGAAGAATTACTTGCCACTGGAGGATATTTTGAAGCAGTTGAAAAAGGATTTTTCATTGACTCAGGAATTTATCCTGAGAGAAACGGCGATGGAATCAGCCGCAAAATAAAAGGTGGAATCGGTTCCGATAGTGTTTATGAACGTGATCATGACTATTTTGCTCCAGTCACTGCCCACTTTGGTTATAATAATGTAGAACAATATGATGTAACAAGTGCCAACGATCCAGCCAAACTAATCAATGGGTGCACGTTTGAAGATCGTAGCAAAATACAATATATTGATGAACTTGATCCAAATGACAATGTCTATTTGCGATTAAGTGAAAATGAATTGTATCGTAATTCATCTTTGGTAAAACCTGAAGTGGAATGGTTAGCCGATGGAATCGTTGTGGTTGATTTGACTGTTCCTGTAGATGTCAAGAAGGCTGCAGTTGTTGGACTGGAAATTGGCAAACAAATGAATTTGCAAGATGTGGAAGTAATCCACAAAGAAATCTTACATCCTAGCGAAGCAACCCGTATTCAAATAAAAGGTAGATTCCCTTATGCCATCAATTTAGATGACTTAATCATCCCTAAAGATCCCGTTACTTTGTCAGATCAAGAAATCACTGATTTTGTAAAAAAACATCCCTTTGTAATCGTTGCTGGAACAGTGGGAGAAGATGAACATTCTGTTGGTCTAAGAGAAATCATTGACATCAAACATGGTGGAATTGAAAAATATGGGATTATGTGTGAATATCTAGGGACTTCAGTTCCAATCGCAAAATTGGTTGATGCTGCAATTGAACTTCATGCTGATGCCATATTAATGTCAACCATTATTTCTCATGATGAAATTCATTATAAAAATATGAAAAAAATTCATGAGTATGCCATGGAAAAAGGCGTTCGTGAAAAACTGATTATTATTGCTGGTGGAACACAAGTATCTTCTGATTTAGCTAGAAAAACTGGAGTTGATGAAGGCTTTGGCCGTGGTACAAAAGGCTCACATGTAGCAACTTTCCTTGTTCAAAAGAAAAAGGAAATGATGAAACATGAAAATTGATGCACTCGTCTATGAGATTGGTTCCACAACAACCGTTGTAAATGCGTTTGATCATCTAAACACGAATCCCGTTTTTCTTGGTCAGGGGTTTTCTCAAACATCAGTATTACAAGGTGATGTAAGAATCGGTATTCAAAAAGCTTTAGATGATTTACAAGTGAAACTAAACAAAACCATAGAAGCAAATGAGACTTTTGCTTGTTCTTCTGCTGCTGGTGGTTTGAAAATGAGCGTCCATGGTCTTGTTTATGATATGACCGTAAAAGCTGCCAAAGAAGCCGCTTTAGGGGCAGGAGCAAATATCCGATTTTTAACTGCAGGCAAAATCAATTCCTATGACATTGCAACAATCAAATCATCTCATCTTAACATTATTTTAATTGCTGGTGGTGTTGATTATGGTGAAACCCAAACTGCACTTTATAATGCACAAGAAATCGCAAAGCTTCAGTTGCAATTACCCGTGATATATTGTGGAAACAAAGTAAATCAACAAGTCATTCAATCCATTTTTGCAGCGAACAATCAAAGTAAATATTTATATATCACAGAAAACGTATATCCCCGTATTGATACACTCCAAGTTGATGAAGTAAGATTACTGATTCAAGAAGTGTTTGAAAAACATATCATCAAAGCTCCCGGAATGGAACACGTGAGAGACTCGATTTCTGGTTCCATCATTCCCACTCCTGGAGCGGTTATGATGGCTTCTTTGCTCGCTCAAACACAGCTAGGTGATTTGTTATGTATTGATGTAGGGGGAGCAACGACCGATATTCATTCTGTTTGTGAAGACAATCCTGAACATGCAAAAATGATGCTCAATCCCGAGCCGTTTGCAAAAAGGACTGTTGAAGGCGATTTGGGTGTCTATTTGAACAAAGATAACCTCATCGCTTTGATAGGCAAAAAAAAGTTGTTAACACAGCTTAATTTATCAAATGAAAATTTCGAAACCTTATTAACAAGCTATCAAGCCATTCCATCACAAGAACAAATTCCTTTGGTAAAATTACTAACTCAAGAAGCCTTGGCACAAAGTTTACAGCGTCATGTTGGTAAATATATTACGATGTATGGTTCGAGTGGAAAAAGTAAAACAATTGAAGGGAAAGATTTAACCCAAGTAAAAACCATCATTGCCACCGGGGGAGCTCTAACAAGACTTCCAAATGGAGAACAAATCATCAAAGATGTTTTACAAAAGAGCAATGATAACTTATTATTACCAAGAGCTGATTTCCACATCCTAATTGATCATGATTATATCATGGCAGCATTGGGTGTTTTATCAAAGCATTATCCCCAAGCGGCTCTTACTTTACTGAATAAATCATTTGGATTGAGGTGAAACATGTATCCTTGTATTGAGATTCATTTTCCCAAGTTGAAACAAAATGCCAATACTTTGCTCACATTGTGTCAAGAGCAAAAGGTAACTAGTTGCTTTGTTGTTACGAAAATGTTAGCTGGTGATGTGAAAATCGCTCGTTTTCTCGCTAATTGTGGCTTTTCACATCTTGCTGATTCTCGTATCGAAAACTTAATCAAATTCAAAAGCATCAATATTCCCAAAGTTCTCTTGCGCATTCCTATGATGTCAGAAGCAAATAAAGTAGTCAAATTTTCTGATATATCCTTAAATTCAGAACTTCTTACTATTTTAAAGTTAAACGATGCCGCTTTAAAGCAAAACAAAGTTCATCAAATTATCTATATGTTTGATTTGGGAGATTTGCGTGAAGGTCATTTTTATAAAGAGGAATATCTAGAAACGATGAGAATCATCAATCAATTGGTTGGGATTCAGTTGATCGGAATTGGGACAAATTTGACTTGCTATGGTGGAATTATCCCTACTCCACAGATTTTAAATGAATTGCTATTAATAAAAACAAATATTGAACAATCGTTAAATATCACTCTACCAATTATATCAGGAGGAAATTCGTCTTCAGTTATGCTACTTCTCAATCAACAACTTCCTGAAGCAATTAATAATTTACGATTAGGAGAAGCGATTGTTTTAGGAAAAGAAACAGCTTATGGCAACCAAATTCCCAACACTTTCTCTGATGCTTTTATTTTGAAAGCAGAAATTGTAGAAATGAAATCAAAACCTAGCTTTCCTATTGGACTTATGGGAATGAATTCATTTGGAGAAATTCCCCAAATCAAAGACAAAGGGTTAATGAAACGAGGAATTTTAGCAATCGGTAAACAAGATATTTTTCCAGAAAATCTAATACCAATTGACACACAAATAACCATTATTGGTGGAAGCAGTGATCATACAATAGTTGATTTAGGTCATTCAGACTACCAAGTTGGAGATATTCTTAGTTTTAAAATGAATTATCCTGGATTGTTACAACTCATGACTTCAAATTATGTGAAAAAGCAATATAAAATGTAAAAACCACCAGATTGGTATGATACTCTTAAAGTAGACAGTGAATTAAAATAAAAGTAATTCATTATC
>CAZYFI010000058.1:0-8341 GCA_964646985.1 uncultured Bacteroidales bacterium | reverse complement strand
AAGCGGGTTTCTTGATTTGTATGGAAAAAACATAATTGATGCAACTGGTGATGGGGATGTTTGTGCCTTAATGGGGTGTGAAACTGTTTTTGGAAGAGAGTCTGATCATTTGGCACAACCGATGACCATGCTGTTTTCTGTAGACCAAGTTAATATTCCCAAATTAAAAGCATTTTTAAAAGCCAATGCAAGTGATGCAGTCATGAAGGAAAATTATGACTATGGATATCTGGCAATCAGTGGTTTTTTTCAGAAGGTTCAAGAAGCAAGAGACAATCATGAATTTGATTTAATCCGCGATCGTGTTTTGTTGTTTCAAGATGTTCGTGACAATCAAGTGTCCATTAATATGACAAGGGTTCAACAATTATCTGGAATCAATGTGTTTGAATTATCGAAAGCAGAAATAGAAGGCAGATTGCAAATCAAAAAGGCATTTGCTTTTTTAAAAAAATATATTCCTGGATTTGAAGAAAGTTATATCCTGCGTACCCCTTACCGCATTGGCGTAAGAGAAACAAGGCATGTCATTGGAGAATACATCATGCAAGTAGAAGATATTCTTCATCTTCGCACCTTTGATGATTCCATTTGTTTGTCGGCATTTCCCATTGACATTCATTCTCCAAGCAGTGAGCAGCTTGAATTGTTTGAACAAACACAGGATAAATGTTATGAAGTTCCCATTCGCGTACTAATTCCCAAAGGGGTCAATCATTTGATTGTAACTGGACGTTGTGTTAGTGCAACACATGAAGCAAATGCTTCCTTAAGAGTGACACCATCCGTAATGGCTTTGGGAGAAGCAGCTGGGGTTTTGGGAGCACTTTGTGCAAAATACAATTTGACCCCAAAACAGTTAGATTATCGATTGGTGCAAAATCAGCTTGTGAAACAAGGGCAAATCATCAAAAAGAATGCATTATAAAAGACCTTACTTTTTTAAAAGTAAGGTCTTTTATTACTGTTGTTTGTCTTTTTTTAAATGGTGTACCAAAGCACCAATCAAACCACCATCATTCATGAATCTGCCGATGGCGAGTGTGGTTGAACCCCAATAGTTTGTATCAACAATTCGATTAATCGAAGCATTTAAATCGTTTAAAAGTGATTCTTTTCTTCTGGTTATGCCACCACCTAAAATAATTTTTGTAGGATTGAATAAGTAAGCTAAATTGCAAATTCCTTTTGCAAGATTGTTGTAGAATTCAGATACTAAATTCATGGCAATGATATTTTTTTGATCATATAAGTTAAAAAGCTCTTCTCCATTTTTCACTTGCAAATTAAACAATCTTGCCTTTTCAAGCAAACTTTTGATGGAAGCCAAATCTTCCCATTTTTGATTGTCAATCACCATTTGACCGAATTCTCCAGCACTGTTGTTGACACCATGAAAAATGCAATTATTGATGACAATCGCTCCACCAATTCCTGTTCCAATTGTAATCATGATGAAAGAATCATTTCCAATTAGTGTTTCCGATAAAGCAAAACAATTAACATCATTTTCAACGGTTGCATGTAAGTTGGTTGCTTGTAAAACCTCTTGTTGAAAATTGGTGTTTGCATAATTTGGCATCAAATTATTTGCAAAACTAACAATACCATTTTGGTAATCAATGATTCCAGGACTACTAATTGCCACGCCAGCAATTTGGTAAGGATCTTGCAATTCTTTGATTTTATTGATGGTTGATTTTAAAATTTGCTTTTTTCCGAGCATTGCTAAAGTAGGATATTCGCCACGTTCAATAAATTGATAATTATCATTGATTATTGCAAATTTGGTAAAAGTACCACCAATGTCAAAAGCGAGATAATTCATTTTGTTCTCCTTGATGAAAGTTTTGATTGTTTTCTTACGATTTTATTATAACATTAAAATGAAAATAAAACTATGATTAGTTTTTTTGTGAAAGATTTACTGGCAAAATAGCCTGTTGTTCGAGTAAAATTTCTTGACTTATCAAGAAAAATGTGTATAATATATTGAGTGAGTGAAACGCTCATCCTTGCTTTTTTTTAAAAAAAAGCCATAAGACCAGAAGGAGGTGCCAATATGAAACAATACAAAGGTATGTTCATTATTCGCCCAACATTAGCAGAAGAAGGATACAAACAAGTCATCGCAGATATGGCGAAACTGTTTGAAGACAATCAAAGTCGTATTCTAGAAGTAAATGAATGGGGAATGAAAGATTTAGCTTATGAGATTGAAGATTTCAAAAAAGGTTACTATGTGGTGTTTGTTGTAGAAGCAACAGCCCAAGCAGTAACAGAATTTGATCGTGTAAGCAATATTCGTGAAGATATTCTTCGTCACATTCTCGTGGCTGAATAGGACAGAGTATGAACAAAGTTATTTTAGTTGGCCGTTTGACCAAAGATCCGGAATTGCGACGTACAAGTACCGATATTCCTGTAGTCCAATTTACAGTTGCTGTAAATCGGACTTATCAAAGTCGTAACGGTGAAAAACAAGCAGATTTCATTAATTGTGTTGTTTGGCGTCAACAAGCAGAAAACCTAGCTCGTTACATGCGTAAGGGTGGTTTAATTGGTGTTGATGGTCAAATTCAAACTCGTAGTTATGATGACGCAAATGGCGTCAAAAAATTTGTAACTGAAGTATTATGTGATTCTATCACTTTCTTGGAATCTAAGCAATCAAGAAGTGATAACAGTGGATTTATGGATATCAATCAATATGATGCAGTCCAAGCTCCAAAAACTTCAGAAGCATCAAAAGATCCATTTGAAGACTTAAAGAGTAGCTTTGATGTCTCGAATGATGATCTCCCATTTTAATATAGGAGGATTTATAAAATGGCAAATTTTCGTATGAAACGTAAAAAAACCTGCTATTTTACCGATAATAAAGTTAAAAAAATTGATTGGACTGATTACGAATTACTAAAGAGATTTGTATCTGATCGTGGGAAAATTCTTCCACGTCGCGTAACTGGCACAAAAGCAATTTACCAAAGAGAACTAGCCGTTGCTATTAAACGTGCTCGTCATATGGCTTTATTACCATTTGTAAGAGAGTAGTTTGAGAAAACCATAGAATGCCTATGGTTTTTTATTTTCATTTATTATTGACAAGTGTTTTCTGATAAATATTTTATTTTTCATAAGACTATGGTATAATTACTAGTATATAAGGGTGATGATTTATGAAAAACTCTTTTAAATTAAGGAAACTCTTTGGTTTCTTGTTCTTTGCTTCTATTGCAACCATTTTTTATTATTATTTTAACCCAGAGATTTCTCGTTACTATTTGTATGGTGGCATATTTTTCTTTGGTGCTTCTTTCGCATACTTATATGTGTATTTTGCACAAAATAAAACCATTAAGAAATTGGACTGGATGGAAAACCGATTAAAGCTTTGGAATTCTATTTCTTATCGCGTTAAGCGAGCGGGTGAAACTTCTTTTAATGAAATGCCTTTGGGTATCATTGTATTTAATGATGACAAGATGATTGAGTGGGCAAACAATTATGCCAAGAAGATTTTCTTAAGTCCTCTCGTAGACCGTAAAATTGAATTAATCAGTCAAGAACTATATGCAAACATGAAGATGTTAACAGAATTTGAAATAACACTGTATGGAAAAACATTTGGTTGTAATGTTCTACCGCAAGAAAACATCATTTATTTTGTAGATAAAACAGAAATCAAGTTGCTAGAACAAAAATATCGTGAACGAACAATGGCGCTTGGCATTATCAATTTGGATAATTTGAGCCCTGCTTTAGCAAGTCTTGATGCACAAGAAAAAGCGCGTCAAATCAGTAACGTGATTGGCATTTTAAGTCGCTGGGTAGAAAAATATGATATCTATTTGCGTGGGTATAGTGAAGAACAATATTTGTTAATTATGGATAATCAACAATTACATATGCTTATTGATGAAGAATTTAAAATTCTAGAAGAAGTTAAAAGTTACTTTTTAAAAGAAGATCTAAGAATTACTGCATCAATCGGTGTTGCTTCTGCTGATGTTATTTCCCAAAAGTTGTTTGAAATTGCTTCTGCACAACTTGAAATGGCATTAAATCGTGGTGGAGATCAAGCAGTTGTGTTTGAAAACGGGAATATTACTTATTATGGAGCAAGAACAACCACAATTGAAAATCGCTCCCCAATTCATGTAAGAGTAAAAACCGAACAATTTGTTGACAAAGTCAACGAAGCGGATCAAGTCTTTATCATGACACATGAAAATTCAGATGCTGATGCATTTGGATCTTGTTTGGCGGTCTATAAAATTGTTACTGCATTAGGAAAATCGGCTAAAATTGTGTTTGATCCCGAGAAAATTGATCCAAGCATGCAAAATGTGTATGAAGAAATACAAACCGAACATGTGAATATTTTAGAATATTTTATCACGAGAAAAGAAGCATTGAGTAAGATGACGGATGATTCGTTATTAGTGATTACTGATGTACAATATCAAAACTTATTACTTGATCCAAAAGTTTATAAACAAGCAAAAAAATTAGCGATTATTGATCATCATCGTCGCAATAATTTCGCAATTGCCAATTATGATTATTTGTATACGCAAACATCGTCTTCCTCAACAGTAGAGTTGGTTGTAGAAATGTTAGAATTTGTAGGCGTAGAAGTGGAAATCACTGATATTGAAGCAACTTGGATGTTAATGGGTGTCATAGTTGATACCAACAATTTAATGTATCGTGTATCTTATCGTACGTTTAATATTCTAGCCATATTACAAAAGTTTGGCGCAGAAATGCCTAAGGTGCAACGCTATTTACGAGAAAATTTACAAGAATATGTAGAAAGAGTATCGGCCTTAAATCAATTAGAAATCGTTGATGGAAAATATGGTATTGCGATTGCCGGTGAAAGCATTTATACAAGAAGTGGGATTGCGAAAATAGCCGATACCATCATTTCTGTCAATAATATCAAAGCGGCCTTCTGTATTGGAAAAATAAGTGAAAATGAAATTGCCATCAGTGCACGAAGCCTTGACGAAATGAATGTCCAAGTTGTTATGGAACAACTAGGTGGTGGTGGGCATTATAACAATGCTGCTGCTCAATTTAAAAACACAACCATTGAGCTTGTAAAAGAAGCTTTGGTGGAAAAATTAAAACGAATTGATGAAGGAGGGCAACAGACAATGAAAATTATCTTAACCAAAGATGTAAAAGGGAAAGGTAAAGAAGGCGATATCATTGATATTCCTTCTGGCCATGCAAATTTCTTAATTCGCAGTGAGCAAGCTATTTTAGCAACCGTTGATAACATCAAACAATTAGAAAAGCGCAGTGCGCAAGAAAAAGAAGCACAAGAAAAGTTACTTGCAGAAATGAAAGCATTAAAAGCAGTGATAGAAAAAACTCCAGTTAGTGTTTCTGTTCGTGTAGGAAAAGAAGGGAAATTGTTTGGAAGCGTCAGTGGGAAATTGATTATTGATGAATACAAACTTCAAAATGGCATTACTTTGGATAAAAGAAAAATGATATATGATAAAGATATTGATGCATTAGGAACATTCAAAATTCCGATTCAACTTCATAAAGAAGTTATGGCGGATATTACTTTGTTTGTAGTGGAGAAAAAATAATGGATGAGCAAAGACAAATCCCTAGTAGTCGTGAAGCCGAAAATTATGTATTGGGTTCGGTTTTAATCGAAAATCGTTTTGCTCCTGAACTCGTTAGTCGTTTAGACTATCTTGACTTCTATTATCCACAAAACGTCAATATTATGAATGCAGTGATCGAACTAGACAAAGCCAAACGTGTGATTGATGTTGCATCCGTTGTTGACCAATTGAAAAAGAAAAATGTATATGAGGCCACCGGAGGAACACAATATTTATTTGAATTAATGGATAATATTCCTTCGGTAGTAAACATTGCTGCTTATATTGAAGTCATCAAAGAGAAATCAGTGGAACGTGAATTGCTGAGGAAAATGCAAGATATTTCAAATCGCATTTTGGATCACAAACAACCATTTGCAGAGCTAATTGCACAAGCAGAAAAAGATTTTATTGATGTCATAAACAAGCGAAAAACAGTCGATTTGATTCGTGTTGATCGTGCAACTGATCGTGTTTTACAATTGGTCGAAGCGAATAAAAACAAAAAAACCGATGGTTTAACCGGTCTTGATACTGGCTTCAAACAGCTAAACAATTTGATTTTCGGCTTCCAAAATGGGGAGTTAACGATTTTAGCTGCAAGACCAGGGGTTGGAAAAAGTGCTTTGGCTCTAAACTTTGCTACAAACATGTGTGAATCCATGAATGCTCATGTTGCTTTTTTCTCACTTGAAATGGGAATTGATCAATTATTGATGCGTGTCTATGCCTCTCATTCTGGAATTACGCTAAATAAAATTAGAGCTGGCAAACTGACTGAAAGTGAAATGTCGCAATTGTATGCTGCGAAAACGAAAATTGATAAATTTCATCTTTATTTAGATGAAGCTGGGGCAACTGATATTGAAGAGTTGATTACGGTTTGTCGCAAATTAAAACGCGATAATAAACTTGATTTTGTTGTTGTTGACTATTTGCAGTTATTAACAACAAAAAGACAAACGACAAATCGTGTTGATGAAGTCTCTAAAATCTCTCGTCAATTGAAAATGATGGCCCGTGAATTACAAGTCCCTGTGCTTGCCTTATCACAGTTATCACGTTTGGTGGAACAACGCGAAGACAAACGTCCTATTTTGTCAGATTTACGTGAATCAGGTAGTATTGAACAAGATGCCGATATTGTTATGTTCTTATACCGAGAACCAACAAAAGGCGATGAAGATACCACAAAAAAATATCGCAATGCAAAAACAGAATTGATTGTTGCGAAAAACCGTCAAGGCGTTACGGATAGTATCTTCTTGATATTTAAGGGTGCACACTCGATGTTTAACCCAACGGATGAAACCAAAGAATGGGAGTGAGAACTTGTTTGAAAGACTAGAACTGATGCTGAGTCAGTATCAAAAACTCAATGAAGATTTACAAAATCCAGAGATTGTCTCTAATGTAAAAAAAGTGACTGAATTGATGAAACAAATGCGTTCCATGGAAAAAGTCGTTTTTACATATCTAAAATACAAAGAATTAACCAAAACGATTGCTGATTTAAATGAACTCATATCTGGCGATGACAAAGAGATTGCTGAAATGGCAGAACTTGAACTAGAAGAAGCATTGCAAAAACAAGAAGCTTTCGTGCATGATTTAAAAGTGTTACTAATTCCCAAAGATCCCAATGATGAAAAAGATGTCATTGTCGAGATCAGAGGAGCAGCTGGTGGCGATGAAGCCAACATTTTTGCTGGAGATTTGTTTCGCATGTATTCCCGCTATGCTTTTGAACATGGATGGAAAATTGAAGTATTGTCGGCCATTGAATCAGAAATGGGTGGGTTTGCTCAAATTGAATTTATGGTTCATGGTGATAGTGTTTATTCGATTTTAAAGTATGAGTCAGGTTCACATCGTGTACAACGCGTTCCGGAAACAGAAGGTAGTGGACGAATTCATACTTCTACAGCAACAGTTTTGGTGATGCCTGAAGCAGATGATATTGACGTAGAAATGAATCTCGATGAAGTTAGAATTGATATTTTTTGTTCTTCAGGTCCTGGTGGCCAAAGTGTGAATACAACAAAATCAGCTGTGCGTGCAACCCACATTCCGACTGGATTGGTTGCTTCTTGCCAAGATGAAAAATCACAACATGAAAACAAAGCTCGGGCTTTGAAAATGTTACAAACACGACTTTATGATAAAATCATGCAAGAACGTCAAGAAAAAGAAGGCAAAGAAAGATTGTCTAAAATTGGTACTGGGGATCGTAGTGAAAAAATTAGAACCTACAATTATCCACAGAACCGCGTTACCGATCATCGCATTGGCTTCACCATTCAACAACTTGATCGTGTTATGGAAGGAAAACTTGACGCAATTATTGAGGCCTTGATTACAGAAGACCAGCAAAGAATTTTATCGAAACAAGAATAATGGGAGTATAAAGTGAAGGATTTACTTTACCAACAAATAAACTTAACAAAAATTGGTGAAAATTGGGACGCGATTGCAGCGAAAACCCAAAAAGATATTATTGCGGTTGTAAAAAGCCGCTGCTATGGCTTGGGAGATCAACAGATTCCCAAGTTTTTAGAAAAAAAAGGGTGTAAGATTTTAGCTGTTGTTGATGAGCAAGAAGCGATGAGATTGCTAGAGTTTGGCATCAAAACAAATGTATTAATTTTAAATAGTGTGAGTTGTGATTTTTATGAACAAGCCAATCATTTTTCTAATTTGGTGTTTTC
>CAZYFI010000057.1:0-8358 GCA_964646985.1 uncultured Bacteroidales bacterium | reverse complement strand
TAATCGCTTAAATATTTTTATTTTAATTACTGTCTACTTGACATGTATCAGTTCAGATGGTGGTTTTTATTTTACTTTTTCAATGGCTTTGGTTATTTTTTTAATATTAAAATCTTCGATCTTTCGCTTAATATTATCTAGTAAGGTAGTCGTCAATTTATCTGTGGATTCAATAATTTTACTTGATAAGTTTAAAATAGAATTGGCATTGGTGTTGATTGATTTGATTTCTTTTTCTAATTTCTCAAGTTGTTTATCAAGAATATCATTCTTCATTTTTTCAAATGCATCTTGTATGTCTTGAATTTCTTGAAATTGCAAAACTTCTTTATTATGAGATATCAGTAATTCTTGATATTTCAAGCCCAATGAAACAACAATACTTAAAAATGTAATAAAATATTGTGGCCTTACGAGATACATTTTTTCATATTCCATAATTTTACGAATTGGAACATCGTTTCCTTGCTCCCACTCAAGCTCGCTAATCAGCAAAGCATATTCACAATTTTTCTTTTTACGATCTTTATCTAGTTTTGCAAAGTGGTCTGCATTTTTCTTTTTGTTTTGTGATGATGGATCCTCACTTTTCATCTCACAAGCAACAGAAGTAAGCAAATCTATTTCTTTTTTTGAAGCGTCAGCATAAACTTTAAAAATATAGTCGGCCTTTGTTCCTTTTACCTCATCTTCTTCTTTTACAGAAGTATTATCCTTATCCCATGTGCAAGTTTGAAATCCAGATAAAGCATAAGCCATAAACTCATTATTACACCATTTTTCTAAATCTTCTCCAAGTTTTTTCACATTCAAAATTGATTTTGATAAACGCAGATTACTGATTTCTTCTTCTTTTTTGTTGATTTCGGCTTTCAATTCTGCTTCTGTTTTTAACACTTCAATTTCAATGTCTTTCTTTTTTCCTTCTACAAGGCGCATGATTTCGGCATTTTTCGTTTGGATTTCTGCTTTTAAATCATTGATATCTTTCACAAGATTCAATTCTTTTTGAGCTAATGCCAAATCCATTTTCGCCTTTAGTTCTTCATTCAACTGATGCAATTGATTTCTTTCTTTTTCAAATTTCAATTCTAAATCAGATTTCACTTTGGTTTCGATATCTTTTAATTGTTGCTCAAGCGTTATTTTTTCTTTATTCAATGTTTCTGTTGCTTGATTAATGGCGATTTGTTTGTCTTTTTCAAAATTATTCTTAACTTGGGTTAAAAATTTCTCATATTCTAAATCTTGTGCATCTTTGATTTTTTGCGTGATGATAGATGTATCTACTTTACTTAGAGATAGTAAATCTATTTCATCGCCTTTCATTGCATCTGTGTTTAATCTTAGGGTTTTTGCATCAATAATTGTTACATCTGTTAATTTTGCCATGGTTCCTCCTTCATTAGTTGAACAAATTGGGTCATCACAAATTCGCCTCTAAATTGTCATATCCCGTCTTACATGAAAGGCAAAAGGCGTTGCCTTTATTAATTTGGTATTCATCTAACTTTATAAGAAAATAATGGTGTATGTTCTTCTTATCACCAAGATAAAACTAGAACAAACTTTGATACATTTTCTCATAAATCACCCAAACACTATGATAATTATACCATTTTCTTTCTTTTTTAAAAACAAAAGAATAAAAAAATCGCACAAAATGCGATTTTCTTCTGTTATTCAACAATCTTTAAGTCATCTTTACTCAACAATACAATTTTCCTTTGACCTTCTAATTTGATATATTTTTTTTCTTGAAATAGAGCTAATTTCCGACTCAGTGTTTCTTGGCTCATTCCAAGCGAAGAGGCAAAATCCCCTTTAGAGATGGGTAATTCCACTTCGTTAAACTCATTCACATTTGACAATAAATATTGTGCAAGTCGCTTTTCTACCGACAAAAGGCTGATTTCTTCTACAAGGCTTTCGACTTTATTTAATCTCTTGCTTAATTCTTCTAACACTTTTAAAGCAATGGATGGATGCTTTTCCATCATGGCTTTTATCTGCTTAGCTTCAATCATACACACAACGGATGGTTCTAGGGCAAAAGCAAAATCAGTCGTCGCTTGAGAAGTAAATAAAGTAAGTTCACCGAGAAATTCTCCTTCACCAAGAATACGAATAACTTGTTCTTTCCCACTTTCAGAGTACCTTGAAACTTTTATTTTACCTTCATGAACAACATACATGGTATTATCTTTGTTTCCTTCTAAATAGACACTTTCGCCTTTCGCAATCTTCTTGTGATTGGCTATCAGAGCAACTTCGATTTTTTCATCATCATCTAGAGTTGAAAAAATGGGAACTGTAAACAAACAACTAGCAACGTGACGTTCTGTTTTTTTCATAGAAATCTCCTTAAGATCTTTTTTTGTATGTCAACAACCTAACAGCATTCAAGATGACCAATAATACCGATAATTCATGAACAAGCATCCCTAAAGCTAGATGAACTTGTTCAAATAAAACACCAACAAGCAAAATAACAACTACTAACAAGGCAAATATAATATTTTGCCATAAATTCTTTACTGTAGCTTTACTTAAGGCAATGGCATCAATCAATGGGTTTAGAGAATTGGAAAGCAAAACGATTCCTGCTGTTTCCATCGCAACGTCTTTTCCCGCACCACCAACAGCTATGCTATTGTTGGCAGTCGCTAACGCAGGCGCATCATTGATACCATCGCCTACAAAAACAACATTTTTATGTTGTGATTGTAGTTGTTTGATCTTTTCAACTTTGCTCTCTGGCAACAATTGTGAATAAACATCTGTAATACCCAATTCATTTGCAACTGCTTGGGCTGTTTTATTGCTATCTCCTGTTAACATCACAACTTTTCTAAATTTATTCGTTTTTAAATAAGAAATAACTGCTTTTGCTTCCGGCCTTATTTCATCAGCAATGCAAATAAACCCGATGATTTGTGAATAAGTTCCAAATATCACCACTGACTCGGCACTTTGTTCGTGCTTTTGAATGATTGCTTCTATTTTATTGATTTCTTCTTTTGCAAATAAAGAACGATTACCGATGAAATATGTTATTTCTTCCCAATGAAAAGAAATCCCTTGTCCAAGCAAATGATTTACTTCAGGAATTTTGGAAGTAAATTGTTTATTATATTTTTCATATGCAGATACAATGGCTTTCCCAAGTGGATGCTCTGAGTAAATTTCTGCCCAAGCAGTATATTTTAATATCTCTTCTTTGGTCCAAGAAAAAACAACAACATCCACTACTTTAGGCATTCCATAAGTCAACGTTCCAGTTTTATCAAAAGCAATCACTTCTGCTTTTCCTAATCCTTCTATCGATTCTCCACCTTTAAATAATATTCCCTTTTTAGCAGCATTTCCAATTCCGGCAACAATGGATACTGGTGTAGAAATAACCAATGCTCCTGGACAAGAAATCACCAACAAAGTCAAAGCCAATTTAATATTTTGCGTGAAAGCAAAAACGATAATGGCTAATAAGATGATGGCAGGTGTATAGTATCTGGAAAATCGCTCAATAAATTTTTGTGTCTTGGCCTTTTGATCTTGTGCTTCTTCTACAAGATGGATAATGTTGGAAAACGCAGTATCCTCACCAACTTTTGTTGCTGAAATTTGTAAATAACCAGATTCAATGGTAGTCCCAGAAAATACATCATCATTTACTTTTCGGTGAATCGGAAGCGGTTCTCCGGTTATGGAAGCTTGATTCACATAAGCACTTCCAGAGGAAACCATACCATCCACAGAAATTTTCTCTCCTGTTTTTACAATGATGATTTCACCTACCATGACCTCTTCTGGATCAATGAAAGTTTCTTCACCATTTCGTATAACCCTAGCTTGTTTGGGAGCGATGTCCATGAGTTCCTTCAAGGCTGATCGTGTTTTTTCAATGGTCTTTGATTCTAAATATTCCCCAAGCAAAAATAAAAAAGTGACAGCTGCTGCTTCCCAGTATTCTTTTATGATTATGGCACCGACAACTGCAATAGTTACTAGAAGTTCGATGCCAATAATTTTGTATCTCAAACCAGCAATGGCTTTTTTAAAAATATGGATACCTGAAAAAGCAGTGGAACAAATCATAATGATGATAGTAATGGTATCATAACCAAAGGTTTTGTATAAAATATAAGCTATGATAATAAAAATGGTGGAAATTAGTGTTTGAATTGGTTTTGAAAAAAATCTTTTTTTATTTTTCATTGATAATTTGATAGCCAAACTTTTCAATTTTCATTTTTAATTCATCATTTAAGATAACACTTTCATCAAATTCAATTTTGATTCTTGAAGAAGTAAAAAATACTTCAGCTTTCATCACACCATTTGTTCTTGAAAGCATCGTTTGAATTTTCAAAGCGCAAGTAGGGCAAGTTAAAGTTTCTAATTGATATGTTTTGTTAGTCATATATCCTCCTTATGATCTTACAAAACCATTTTACAGGAAACCTTATCTGTATTCTTTGACCAAAGTCAAATTTTTACATCTTTTTATATAAAAAATCACGATTAATCAGATCTTGATAGAATTCACAATCATAAAAAGATAATATTTTTAAAGCTCTAAGGGTATTCATTCTCGCCTTTTCAACACTTGGAAACACAAAATGCGTTAGTCCTGATATAGTAGGTCCACCAGAGATGAATCCTTTTTCAATTTTCTTTTTTATGATTTCTAGTACTTCTTGCATCCTAGAATTATAAGGATAACGAACTGTTGTGAAATATTCTAAAGCCCGAAAGGCATCGTATTTCCATCTTGGTGGATAATGCCACTCAATCATGGAAAAATGGATTATTTCATTCGTTCTTTCTGAACGAAACAAATGTTTTCTTAAAATAAACTCTTGTGCTTTGGGAATAGCATGATTAACAGCATCCATATTTACTAGATAATGATTTACTTTATAGTCGTATAATGCTTCTAATACACTTAAGGTCGTATGTAAGGAACTTTTGATTGGTTTATTGATAGAATCCCATTCACAGTTCCAACCTCCATCACCAAATTGGTGCTCAAGTAAATATTCTAACATGGAATAAATGGAATTATCATGGATTTTCCCATAACAAGCCATACTTAACAACATGGCTACAACACATGTATCTTGTTTTCTTGCTTTTGGTTTTGTTTCCAAATCATCCCATAATTTTTGCATCAAATGCTTGATGCTATTTTGGTAAACATCAGATTTAGGATTCATTTCCATATACTTTAATTCTAATAAGGTATAGTGAGTGGAAATCCACTTAGGTCCGTACAACCCTCCTCCAAACATGTTTTGATTCATATCATAATGATCTAAATATTGAGCAATCAATCCTCGATTTTCATAATCAACTTCTTGTTTCAACAAATACTTGCATACCAATCTTTGTATTACCACGTCACCTTGAAGCAACCATTCTATTATTTTCATGTTATTAACCTCTTTCTTATTATATACCAAAAATAAAAAAATAAAACTGCCAATTTGGCAGTCGATGTTATAAAACAATAAAATTATGCTCAAAGAAATAGTTAATAATGTCTTTTCTTGTAACAATTCCGATAAATAAATTGTGATCATCCACTACAGGAACAAAATTCTCAGTTGTTGATTTAATAATTAATTCATCAATATTAGAATTCATATTAATGGAAACATAATCACGAAAACGACGAATTTGTGAAACAAAAATAGTTTCTGCTTTTTTACAATCAAAATTTGTTTCATTTTTGATTGCCCAGAGCAAATCTCCTTCGGTTAAGGTTCCTACATAATTGCCTTCTCGATTTAAAATCGGAATGGAAGTAAAACGACAATGTTCCAACTTGCTTAATGCTTCTTTTAACGTATCATCATCATAAACATATACAACGTTGTTTTTAGGTTTAATAAATGCTAGAATATTCATTTGATCTCCTTTCAAAATGATATAAAATGTTCCTAATGTTTGCTATATCTACATAATTATTATATCAAAAAAAACAAATTATGTAAAACAAAAAATAAAATTAAAAATCTCTATTTTTTAAAGAATGGAATATAGTCTTTATATCCTTCTTCTTCTAATTTTTCGTAAGGTATAAATTTTAAAGAAGCGGAATTAATACAATAACGTAGCCCTCCTAATTCTTGTGGGCCATCATCAAAAACATGTCCCAGATGAGAATCACTGGTTTGGCTTAAAACTTCAGTTCTAAGCATACCATAAGAAAAATCGCTTTTTTCCAAAACTAATTTGTTATCAATTGGCTTAGAAAAACTAGGCCAACCACAATTTGAAGCAAATTTATCATTGGAAAAAAATAACGGTGTTCCATCAACTATATCTACATATAACCCTTTTTCAAAATAATTCCAATATTCATTCGAAAAAGGTGGCTCTGTTGCTTTGTTTTGTGTCACTTGATATTGTAGTTTTGTTAGTTTTGATAAGTCCTTTTTCATGGTATCTCCTTTTTTCATAAAAAATCTTTGTTTGTTTTTTTCGTGTAATTGCTTTTCTTTGTCAACTACTTCATTTCTTTCTAGAAAAGAAATCCATTTTCTTGTTTCAAAAGGTTCTTGTTTTTGCCAACATTGTAATCGATCTATAAACCATTTTAAATGATTATTTAGGTTTTTGTTACTTTTATCTTTGTGATAAAAAGCGGTCAATGAATAAATAACAAAACCCAAAGCATGTGTTTCTACATGGACGGTACCGATTACATGCCCCATTGCATGAGCGATAGCACTCGCAACCAAATCATTGGTTTCTTTTGCTGCTTGGTGTGTCTTTTTCGCAGCCATTTTTGCTTGAGGCATTTTCATTTTTCCAAAAGCCCAGGCTTCTGCTGCTTCAATCGCTTGGAGAGGTCGTTTATCTTGTAAAACAATTTGGGTATAAAAAGGCAAAATATCTTTGGCACAATCAATTGTCCAAAGAATAAGAGTACGATGATTGACGTTTTCAATCAATTCTCTTAATGGTTTGAGCTCTGGGCTTTCTCTTCTAAACAAAAGCCTACTCATTTTTTATGCCCTTTCTCATATAGCATGATAAACTGATCAACCGTCATTTTTGTAAAAAGTTCTTTTAAGAGATGATAAGGTATATCATCCATATGATGAAAACGGATGCAGCTTTTTCCCATATCAAGTTTTGTTTTCACCTGTGTTTTATATTCATATTGAAACCATTCTAATAACTCTTTATCAGCATATAATCCCATATGATAAATGGCAATAAAATTTTTTTGCGAAGCTATATGAATAAAAGGCAAAGGGGTTTGTTTGTTATCTAAATACCCTTGAGGATATTTAGATAAAGGCACGACAAAACCAATCATTCCATAACTGATTGTTTTTTCAAATCCATTAGGAAGGTAGTTTTCCATGATTTCGACTATTTTATTGATTACTTCTTTTCTATTCAAAGGCAAAGTGCTTAAATACTCTTCTATGCTCTTCATCGTTGCTCTATTTCCTCCAAAATGATGTTTCATCTGCTTTTGTTTCAATATTATGATGAATCATTTTTGCCAACAAACGAAAATTTATAGCTTGATCCCACTTGATTCTAAATAACATAGACGATGGGTTATATTCGTTTTCAAGCAATTCATCTCGAAAATAATCCATGGTCAGTTTTTCTAAGGCAATCCCCATGTGTTCTTTAGAAAAAGACAAAGCAAGAATGAATGTTCCTTTATTGGTAAACATAGGTTGATTCCATTTGATTTTTAGTTCCAAGTTCGGCCATTGTTCTTTGATCCAATCAATAAAATCAATTACTTTTGTTCTATGTTTTAAATTTACTATTTTTAATAGAGTATCACTTAAGTCCATTGTCTCTCCTTTTTCTTTATTATATCATAAAATCAAAAACATCACTGATTTAAAGTGATGTTTTGATTATGGATGAGGCCAGGCATAAAAAGTTGCTACCAGCAAAGAAAATACAAAGGAAAAATAAACATACCAAGGAGATTTTGACCTTATGTTGATAAAAACAATTACGGCACCGATCAATAAATTGATGCCAAAACCAAAAAAAGGCGTTTCATAAAAAGTTAATGTGATCGTTACAAATAACATTGTTAGTGGACCAATAAAGACAATTGCTTTTAAAAGTCTTGGCCAATGAACAAATGAAAAAAACAAAAAAAGACCAAAAATAAAAATAGAGAAAGCGTGACGATAATAATCCATGGGAAAATCATTGGGATTATTCTTAAAAAATAAGAATTCAAGTAATAAATAAGTGATCAAGTAAAGAAAATAAACCAATCCCACCATCAATAAACCACCAAAAACAATGGTTATGATGGGAATAAAATAGGTTTTACCTAAATTTTTCCCCATATTGTTCTCC
>CAZYFI010000056.1:5019-8395 GCA_964646985.1 uncultured Bacteroidales bacterium | reverse complement strand
ACAGGGTTATAATAATTAATCTTTTTAGTGTCTACTTTTTCTTTACTATTTCATATTAATATATCACTTTAATTGAAAATAAAGTGTTTTTTTGGTACAATGAATGAAAATAGGAGTTATTTATCATGAATACCATTTATTCTCATCATACAATTTTTGAACTTACAAAACAATTTCCCGAGTTGGTTGACATTCTTGCTTCCATCGGATTTAAAGAAATAACCAAGCCAGGAATGATTGCCAGTGTGGGTCGTTTTATGACAATCAAACAAGGGTGTTTGTTAAGAAAAATCAACATAGAACAAGTAAAAGAAAAATTGTTAGAAAAAGGCTTTATCTTAAAGGAGGAAACCAATGAGTGAATTCATTAACAATGCAACAAAACGTCAAGAGTTGCTAAAGAAAATCATTAAGAGTCTTCATGAAGGGAAAAATCTTGAAGAAGCAAAAGCGGAATTTAAAGCTCATTTTAGCGAAGTCTCAACAGCTGAAATCTCACAAATGGAACAGAGTTTGATCAAAGAAGGAATGGCGATTGAAGAAGTCCAAAATTTATGTGACGTTCATGCTGCTGTTTTTGAAGGATCCATTTCTGATATTCATGCGCCTAAAGATCGAACGAAAATTCCTGGACATCCTGTACAAGTGTTTCTAGAAGAAAACGAACGCATTGAACAATTAATCAAAGAAGAAATCGAACCTTATTTGGTTCAAGAAGGCAGTACAGCCATTTTAATGTTGCGTGTTGGTTATGATCGATTAGCACAAATTCATCATCACTATGCACGAAAAGAGTATTTATTCTTCCCTAATTTAGAAAAGAAAGGAATTGATGCTCCTCCTAAAGTCATGTGGGCAGTCGACGATGAAATTAGAGCTGAAGTAAAAACCATTCAAACTGATTTAGGTAGCGTGGATAAAGAGTTATTAGAAACCAAAGAAAAGATAAAATTAAATTTACAAAAGATTAGAGATATGATTTTCAAAGAAAATAACATCTTAATTCCTTTGTTAGTAGAAACATTATCACTTTATGATTGGATTGTCATTGATGGCGCAACTTCTGAATTGGGATACTTTATCGAACCTCCTAAACATTCTTGGAAAAAAGAAGAATCACCAAAAGAAGAAGAGCAAGCGCAAGAAATATCATCGAATAACAATCAAGTTTTATTTGATGCGGGTAGTTTAAATCAAGAACAACTGAATGCCATTTTAAATACTTTACCACTTGATTTAACATTTGTAGATAAAGATGGGCATGTTCGTTACTTTACACAAGGGAAAGAACGTATTTTTGACCGACCAATTACCATTATTGGTCGCCATGTCAGCATGTGCCATCCGCCACAAAGCGTTTCTGTTGTGATGAATATCATTGATAGTTTTGTCAAAAATGAAAAAGATTATGAAGATTTTTGGATTCGTTTTAAAGATAAATTTGTTTACATTCGTTATTTTGCTGTTCGCAATCAACAAAATGAGTATTTGGGAACGTTAGAGATCACCCAAAATATCAAACCAATCAGAGAACTCGAAGGAGAAAAAAGGTTGGTTTCAAAATAAACCATTTTATAACAAGATTTGATTTAATAAAGGATTGATTTTCGCATTCTCGCTTCATCAATCCCTTTTTTCTTTGTCTTGTTCCAGTCAGTTTTTATAGACTTTTGATTTGAATCATGGTAAAATATAGAAGTAATCATACAAAGGTGGTGAACAATAATGTCTATTTTAGAATTAATTTCTGCGGCAGAACAAAAAGCAGAAGCCATGCGTCAAAATGCCAATGAACAAGTTAAGAGCCTTTTAGAAACCACTCGCAATGAAAGTGAAGAAGAGGCGAAAGCCTTACATATCGAAGCTGAGAAAGAAATAAAAGATTTAGAAGCAAAATTTGATAATGAAATACAAAAAAAACAATTAGAGGTTGAGAAAAAAGCTATTGCTGAAGATGAAGTCATGATAAAAGCTGCGAAGAAGCAATATCCTGAAGCGATTGATTTTATACTAAAGAAGGTTGTTGTGAAATGATTGTTCCAATGAAAAAAGTCCACATTGTGGCCTTGAAAGATGATCAAAAAGCATTGTTAATGTCAATTCAGAAAAGTGGCGAATTAATGCTACTTACATCGGAAGATGTAATCATGGAGGAAGATTCCTTTTATGAGGAAAACTTGATTCAAAGAACTGACAAATCAATGCGTTTTTTAAAGAAATTTCAAGAAAAACAAAAATTGTTTAGCAATTATCATGAAGTAGATTATGATACATTTGTGCAAAAAGATCCAAAACATGAAAAGTTGCTAGAACAAGTTGAAATGGCAGAAGAAAAACTTCAGGCACTAAAAAATGAAAATGATTCTTTAAAAGAATCGATTCTTTTTTTAAGCGTTTGGCAAGATTTGGATTTGCCTTTGAATCAATTGAATGCTTCAAAATATGTTAAGATGCACTTGGGTTTTATCGAGATAAAAAACAATGATGCATTAGCAGATTTGATTTTGGAATCAGAAGGAGAATTAAAATTATTCCAAACGACTTCTGAAGGACAAGCTGTCTTGATTGCAAACTATTTTGAAGACGATGTTTTGGTAATGGAAAAAGTGCGTTTGTTGGGATTTAGTGAAATTACTTTACCAAATGAAGATTGTTTGGTCAGTGACTTAATTGCTAAGCGCAAAGAAAAATTACAACAAAACGAAGCAACAATCATTGAAATCCATGAGCAAATGCAAACTTTATCTAAGCAAATGACGGATTTAAAATTGTTAAGTGATCAAATGGCGACAATTAGTGAATTGAAAAAAGCACCTTTGCAAAAAACATTGTCTACTATTTATTTAGAAGGTTGGGTAAGAAGTGATCGCCAAAAAGCGTTGGTAAAGGCCATTGAAGAAGTTACAGATATATATGATGTTGCTTTCTTTGATCCAAAAGCCCAAGAAATCCCACCGACAGTAACAAAAAACAATGGATTTATATCTGCTTTTGAAACCGTTACTGATATGTTTGCAAAGCCCAATCCCAATGAAGTTGATCCAAATCCTATGATGTCGTTTTGGTATTGGATTATTTTTGGAATGATGATGGCGGATGTTGGTTATGGTTTGGTCATGATTGGGTTGTTTTATGCGATGATTAAACTGATGAAACCAAAAGGGAATTCTTTAAAATTATTTAAAGTGTTAATCTTTTGTGGCATAACGACAATGTTATGGGGTGTGTTATTTGGTAGTTATTTTGGGGCTACATGGAAACCTCTACTACTTGAACCAATGAAAAAGCCTTTGGAAATGTTGATTCTTTCTTTGGTGATTGGAGCATTACATGTTATTTCTGGATTGCTTGTAAAAATATATGCAAATTTTAAGAA
>CAZYFI010000056.1:0-5009 GCA_964646985.1 uncultured Bacteroidales bacterium | reverse complement strand
TTTGCTGCTTTTGCTGATCAAGTAAGTTGGATATTCGTCATTATTGGATTAGGAATGCTGTTTGTCCCTTCCTTAAGCCTTATAGGAACAGTCTTGGCATTGGTTGGCGCAGCTCTCATTTTGTTTTTTGCCGGACGAAAAAATAAAAATTTATTTGGAAAAATTGGCGGAGGCCTTTATGCGCTTTATGGAGCCACAGGCTACATGAGTGATATATTATCTTATTCTCGTATTCTTGCTTTAAGTCTATCTACAGCTGTAATTGGTATGGTTATGAATATGCTTGCAGGAATGATACAAGGTACTATCATTGGATTTGTTTTTTCCATTGTGATATACCTTGTTGGCCATGTCTTTAACTTAGTAATGGGTTTGCTATCCGCTTATGTGCATGATAGCCGTTTGCAGTACATTGAATTTTTTAGTAAATTCTATGAAGGTGGCGGCTATGAATTCAAACCTTTGTCTTTAAAATTAAAACATATCAATCAAGTCAATGAAAATAATAAATCATTAGGAGGAATATAATGAGTGACGGATTACTTTATGCAATTATTGGGGCTGCTTTAGCAGCAATTTTACCAGGGATTGGTTCTGCAATTGGCGTGCAAATGGGTGGAAAAGCAGCAGCAGGTGTTGTTGCCGAAAAACCAGAATTATTTGGTAAATTATTGATTTTACAAGCTTTACCAGGCACACAAGGAATTTATGGATTCTTAATTGCCATTTTATTAATGGTTCAAATTGGAATGCTTGGTGGCGGACCAGTAGCTTTAACTGAAGCCCAAGGTTGGACTTATTTTGGCGCATGTATGCCAATTGCCATTGTTGGATTGGTTTCAGCAATCTTCCAAGGAAGAACTGCTGTTAGTGCGATTCATATGACTGCTAAACAACCAGATGCTTCGGCAAAAGGTATGACAATGGTTGCCATGGTTGAAACATATGCCATTCTTGCCCTACTAGCTAGTATTTTAATTATATCTAGTTTATAGGAAGATGTGAAGAAATTGGGAAATAGTTCAATCTATAAAAAGATCGAAGAAAAAGGTTCTTTGGATGCGAAGCATATCATTGAAGCTGGTGAAGCCAAAGCCAAAGCCCTACATGAAGATATCATAGCGGTTGCTCAAAAGGAAATTGCGCAAATGTTTGAAAAAGCAAATTTGCGTGGGCAAGATTTGGTTAAAATGAAACTAACTGACAAAGAGCAACAAGCCAAACAACGAACCTTAGCCAATAAAAAGGCACTCATTGATGAAGTCTTTGATCAAGTTTTAGAAAGCTTAATGGCTTTAAATGATGAAGATTTGGCAAATCTTGTTGTAGGTTTTATAAACAAGGAAAAAATAATTGGTGATGAAATTGTTTATGTTTCAAAACAAGATTTGAAACGGTATACACGTTTGTTTGCCAGCAATGAAGCCAAAGATGGATTGATTGTGTTAGATAAGCTAAACAAGAAGCTAAATAATGCAAAAGCCCATTTACAGTTATCGCCAAAATCAGTTGATATCAAAGGTGGATTGATTCTCTCAGGTAAAGCGTTTGATATTGATTTATCTTTTGAAACAAAAATGATGAGTTTGAAAGAAACCTACGAAACAAAGATTGCTGAAATCTTGTTTGGCGGTGAGTGAGATGAATTATCCATATGCGGTTGGCAATATTAAAGCTGTTGAAAGTCGCATTTTTGATAAAAGTAAATTTGCGAAACTAATAAGAGTTGAAAAAACAGATTTTTTAAAAACCTTAAAAGAGTTAGGATATGCATCTTCCCTCAATACGGATAATCTTGAAGATATGATCAATCATGAATTGGTCGCTTTAAAACAGTATTTTGATGAAATCAGTCCGAATAAAAAATTAACAGATTTATTTTTTATGGCAAATGACGCTACAAACATCAAAATCATGTTTAAAAAAAGATTGTTCTCTGTTGAGCAATTTGATGCTTATACTAGTACAGGAAGCATTGATGTTGAGGTTTTAGAAAAAGCAATTTTTCATCAAGATTATTCATTGCTATCAAAAGATGTACAATTATTCATGATTGATTTAGAAAAACAAATCGGTCATTTAACCAATGCTCGTTTCATCAGCAATATCATTGATCAAGCTATTTATGATTATATTTTTGTACAAATGAAATTCACCCAAGCATCTGCTTTAAAAAGCTACTTTCAAGCGGTTATCGACACAACGAATGTGATGAGTTGGTTGAGATGTCGTTTGTTAGATTGGGATGTGAGTGAGTTTTCATCGATGTTTATCAATCATGGATTGATAGCACATCAATTGTTCCTTGATGGTTTTTCCATGAGCAAAGAGCTGGCACCAAGAGTTTTTATGGATTTTTATAAAGAAAAAATCATGAAAGCTTTGAAAGCATATTTTGATCGTCCTCGTTTGAATCAAATGGAAAAGCAACTTGATTTGCTAATATTAGATATCATGAGAGAAGAACGAAACGATTCGTTTTCCATCGGTCCCATTATTTATTATTATTTGCAAAAGGTATCAGAAGCGAAAAACATTCGTTTGATTTATTCTAGTACATATTTTGATCCCAATGACTTGTTGGATTATTAAGGAGACTTGCCATGAATCAAAAAGTAGAAATGGCTGCAATAGGCCTTGATGAAACAGTATTAATTTATAATGCTTTGGGCATTAAAACATTTATCATAAAGCAAGTGAGTGAAGCAGATGCTATCATTTTTAAACTAGCAAATCAAAAATGTAAAATTATTTTTACAAGTGAAGATATTTATACCCACATTCCGGAAACTTTAGAAAAATACCAATCGAATCCGTTTCCGATGATTATTCCCATTCCCATGGAAAAAGAGTCTGCTTCTGTTGGGCTTAAGAAAATTCAAGAAAATGTGGAAAAAGCGATTGGTATTAATATATTTTAGAAAGGGTGACGTCGATGAGCGAAACAAATCTAAATGAAAAAGTCGGCATCATATCAAAGGTTTCCGGACCGCTGATTGTTGCGAAAAACATGAAAGACGTGAAGATGTACGACGTCGTTCGTGTCAGTGAAAAAAAATTAATTGGTGAGGTGATTGAACTTCGTGGTGATATGGCTTCCATCCAAGTATATGAAGAAACAGCCGGAATTGGACCTGGAGAACCAGTATATCTAACCAATGAACCATTATCAGTAGAATTGGCTCCTGGTTTGATTGAAGGAATTTTTGATGGCATTCAGCGTCCTTTGAATGTCATCTATGAATCTTCAGGAGACCGCATTCCTTTGGGAATCGATGTTCCTAAATTAGATAGAACAAAAGTTTGGAAATTTCAACCGCTTGTAAAGGAAAATGATCAAGTTGTGAGTGGTGATTTTCTAGGTCAAGTTGAAGAATCTTCGGCTGTCATGCATAAAATCATGGTTGCTCCTGGTATATCGGGAAAAGTTGCTTGGATAACCTCTGGTGAAGCAACGATTGTTGATGTCATTGCCAAAATTGAAACAGAAAAAGGCATGATAGAAGTGAAAATGTTGCAAACTTGGCCAGTCAGACGAAGCCGTCCTTATGCAAAAAAACTTGCTCCTGAAGCCCCAATGGTTACTGGACAACGTGTCATTGACACATTATTCCCAATTGCAATTGGTGGGATTGCCGCCATTCCTGGTCCATTTGGATCTGGAAAAACAGTGGTACAACATCAATTAGCAAAATGGGCTGATGCTGATATTATTGTTTATGTTGGCTGTGGAGAACGGGGAAATGAGATGACGGACGTTTTAAATGAGTTCCCTGAACTTCATGATCCAAAAACAGGGCAATCTTTGATGAAACGAACTGTGTTGATTGCCAACACTTCTAATATGCCAGTTGCTGCTCGTGAAGCTTCTATTTATACAGGAATTACGATTGCAGAATATTATCGTGATATGGGATATCGTGTTGCCATCATGGCCGATTCTACCTCGCGTTGGGCAGAAGCTCTACGAGAAATGTCAGGTCGTCTTGAAGAGATGCCTGGTGAAGAAGGGTATCCTGCATATTTATCTTCGCGTTTGGCAGAATTTTACGAACGCGCTGGTTTTGTGAAATGTTTGGGCAAAGAAGGAAGAACCGGAGCAATTAGTGCCATTGGCGCAGTATCTCCTCCAGGAGGAGATACTTCTGAGCCAGTTTCTCAAGGAACATTACGGATTGTAAAAGTATTCTGGGGTTTGAGTGCTCAACTTGCTTATAGTCGTCATTTTCCAGCCATCGATTGGTTAAAGAGTTATTCTTTATATGAAGATGCTTTAAATGATTTCTTTGACACACAAGTGAAAAAAGATTGGTCTGAGCAAGTGAAGGAAACAAAGCGTATTTTACAAGAAGAAGCGAAATTGCAAGAAATCGTGCGTTTGGTTGGTGTTGACTCATTAGAATTCCAAGATCGTTTGACTTTGGAATGTGCAAGAAGCATTCGTGAAGACTATTTGCATCAAATTGCCTTTCATGAAGTAGATACCTACACTTCACTAAACAAACAATATGGTATGTTAAAAGCCATTTTAACATGGTATCATTTGTCACAAAAAGGGTTACAAGAAAACCTTAGTTTCTATAAACTTACAGAAATGGAAATTCTTGATCGAATTGGTCGAATGAAATATCTAAAAGAAGATCATTTTGACGAAGAATTCCAACAAATAATGAAAGCTTTGGATAAAGAATTCCAAGACATACAAAGAGGTGATGAGTTCGATGCCTAAAGAATATAAAACAATTCGTGAAGTTGTCGGACCATTGATGTTGGTTGACCAAGTAGAAAATGTAAAATACGATGAATTAGTTAGAATCAAGCAAGCAAATGGTGAAGAACGTGTTGGAAAAGTTCTTGAAATCAATGAAGACAAGGCTTTGGTTCAATTATTTGATTCATCTCAAGGGTTAAAGATTATTGATGCGAAAGCGGTCTTTTTAGGACATGGTATTGAAATCAAACTTGCTCCCGAAATTTTAGGGCGAGTTTTTGATGGTATGGGTAGGCCA
>CAZYFI010000055.1:0-8520 GCA_964646985.1 uncultured Bacteroidales bacterium | reverse complement strand
AAATTAACAAATGAGAATGAATGTGCTCATTCGTTCTAACATAGATTGGTCGGGTCTCTAAATCACTTTTCATGACTCTAAATTGGTCTTCAATTTGAGATAGTCCATGATAAGTATCTATTACTTTTTGATCAGGCATATCTAGTTCGGATGTTACTATTTGATAATATCCAAATGATTCCTTATATTTGTTAATCTTATCAAAATCAATATATGCTTTTATATCTTTAGAGTTTAATATTTCACCAGTTTTATTATTAATCAGTTCTTTCTTCAAAAACTTTTTTAATGAATTAGATTGTGTTTTAGTGACTCTAAAGCTATCGGGACTTTTCTCAAGTTTTTGGATAAACTCAAAGAAAGATTTGTTTTCATGGATTTGTTTATCATAAAATTTCTTACTAAAGTATACAACCACTTTTTCAGTGATATCTTTGTATTCATCACCGACCTTAACTTTTCTTTTGATAATATGAGATTTGTATTTGAAGTCTTTGCTAACTACATTATAGTCTAGTGGGTCTAATGCCCACTGTTTTTCTTCTTTGGCTGTCTTTTCAAGGGATTTACTAATTATGTATCCATTGTTTTTATTAACTAAATAATAGGTATTATCACCTTTGTACATTCCTCTATCGCCAACAAATATAAACCTGTCTAAATTTAAATCATCTATAGTGCTTTTTAAAGATTTCTGCATAGTCATATGATCAAGAGTATTCCCGGGGAATGTTTCTATGGAAATAGGGATTCCTTGTTCATCCATAAATAGTCCCATTTGAACAATTGGTTGTTTTCTGTTTTCTTTAGAAACGCCCATTTTTCTTAATGAATCATCATCATCTGGTTCATCAATTTCAAAGAAGAAGTTGGTAACATCATAATAGATAATATTTGTAGTACGATTGAAATTATTAATTAGACGTTTATTAACCCAATTAGTAAGACTAGTTCTGTAATTATAAAGAAAATCCAAAGTATCATAAACATTATATTCATAAATGTTTTTAATAATCTCTGAGTAATAATCATTGTTTTGATTCATAGTCGCAATTTTAGAAGCTGGATTTAGAATTCTCCCATATATGAGAAGTCTAACAAACCCAAGCAAATCAAATTCATAATTAGTAAATTGTTTGTATCTACCAATAAAACTATTTAAACCAATCTCTTCCATGATGCGTTCAATTAAAGCATTAGAAAAAAGCTTGTTATGACCAATACAATCAGGGTCGCCTTCCTTAAAAGAAATATCATATGTTTCTCTAATCGGTTTCCTATCAACAAATTCTAAAAGTGAAGGAATTAAGGGGTTGCCATTCTTAAATGAATCTTTAAGTCTTAACTCAAAATTTGGTTTACCATCATCAAATCTAGATAACGGGCCAACATTAAGAAGAACAATTTTCTTACAGGAAGGTTTCCCATTTTTGGAAACATATTTGTTTTGAACAATTCTGATATACTTAGTGCCATTATTATTAATAATTTCAAGTGCCATACAGATCTCCATATCTATTATATACTATATTTATTATACATCATAATGATATAAAAGTCAAGGCAAAGATTAAAATATTTTTTTACAAAAAAAGTATTAAAAAAAGCCTTAAAACAGTTGTTTTAGGGCATAATTAAGTCGAAATGGTGATTTTATGGTGGAAATATACGTACATAATTTTACAAGATATTTTTATAGTTAAAGTGGCAAACTCGGGTTGGTTATAATTAATAAATTATAGTGCATGTTTTCCCTCACTTTTATTAGTATACTAAATTATGAGGTGAATCGCAACCTTTTAAAAAAAGTAGAAAAAAAACAAATTTTATGGTAAAATATAACAATGAAGAAATAGGAAAGGAAGATTATTATGGGTTTAACTGCGGGTATTGTAGGCTTGCCAAATGTTGGCAAATCGACGTTATTTAATGCAATTACGAAGTCTCATGTTTTAGCAGCAAATTATCCATTTGCAACGATTGACCCCAATGTAGGAGTTGTTGAAGTAAAAGATGAGCGTTTAGATAGAATTGTAGAAATAGTGAAGCCAAAAAATGTAGTAAGAGCTGCGGTGTCATTTACTGATATTGCTGGTTTGGTCAAAGGGGCCTCTCTTGGTGAAGGATTGGGAAATCAATTTTTATCTCATATTCGTGATGTAGATGCGATATGTCAAGTCGTAAGATGTTTTGATGATCCAGATGTCATACACGTTACAGGGAAAATTGATCCAATTGATGATATCGAAACCATCAACTTAGAATTGGTATTGGCTGATTTAGATGTCGTTCAAAAAAGAATTCCTAAAGTTGAAAAGAAAGCACAACTCAAAGTAGAGCATGATGCTGAAACAGAATATAATGCTTTGATAAAAATTAAAGTTGTTTTAGAGCAAGGAAGCTTTGCAAAGATGGCTGATTTGACTTCTGAAGAATTTGCTCTCATCAAAAATTATAGTTTATTGACATTAAAACCAATGATTTATGTGATAAATGTATCAGAAAACGAAATCAATCATGAAAACGATTATGTAAAACAGGTGAAAGAATATGCACAACAAACGCATACTCCTTTTGTTGTCATTAGTGCCAAAATTGAAGAAGAAATAAGTGGACTTGATGATGAAACAAAAGCAATGTTTATGGCCGATTTAGGGCTTGAAGAAAGTGGCTTAGATGTTTTAATCAAGCAAACATATAGTTTACTTGGTTTAGCGACTTTTTTTACCGCTGGTGAAAAAGAGGCAAAGGCTTGGACTTTTACGCGAGGGATGAAAGCTCCACAATGCGCAGGAGTCATTCACACTGATTTTGAACGTGGTTTTATTCGAGCTGAGATTATTGCCTATGAAGATTTTATCCATTATGGTGGTCTTGTGAAAGCAAGAGATGCAGGAAAAATGCGTTCAGAAGGCAAAGAGTATATTTTTAAAGATGGAGACATCGCTTTATTTCGTTTTAATGTCTAGAAGAGGAAAATATGAAAGTTCTAATTTTAAATGTTGGAGAAGAAGTTTTACAAGGGAAAGTACTGAATACCAATGCTAGTTTTTTGGCACAAGAATTGCGTGCTATCGGTTTTGATGTTGCAAAAGTTGTTGTCGTAGGTGATCGTGAACATGATTTAAAACAAGAAATATTGCAATTTCAAAATAGTGATTTTGATATATTGATTACAACGGGTGGTTTAGGCCCTACGCATGATGATCTTACCAAAGAAGTTTTGTTTGAAACATTGCATTTGCAAGTCGAAGAAAACAGTCATGCAAAATTATTGCTAGAGCAGTATTTTGGTAATCAGATTGCACCATGTAACTTGAAGCAAACATTGTTCCCTCAAAATGCTTTCATCCTTGAAAACAAACTTGGGACAGCGGATGGAGCCATTATTGAGCATGATTCTAAAACTTACATTGTTCTGGTCGGACCACCTCACGAAATGAATCCGATGGTAAAGGATGATGTCATTCCCTACTTAACAAAAAAAACGAATGAATCTTTCTTAAGTCAAGATTATATCGTAATGGGAAATGGAGAATCTTTTTTTGAAGAGCTATTGCTTCCTTTGATGAAACAATTTCCCCAAATTTCTCTTTCACCATATGCAAGTTTAGGAAGAATTAGATACCAAATTGTCAGTCCTATAAAACATAAAAGCAGTTTTGAGCAAGTAAATTCTCTTTTTGTACAAATAATGAATGATTATATTATCAGCGATAAGGAAGAAGAAATAGAAAATGTTGTCGTTTCTTTGTTAATTAAGCAAAATTTGACAATTACTTTTGGGGAAAGTTGCACCGGAGGTATGCTTGCATCAAGGTTAATCAATGTTCCCAATGCTTCTTTGGTTTTAAAGGAAAGTTTTGTTGTTTATAGTAATGAAGCAAAATCAAAATATTTACATGTTGCACCGCAAATCATGGAACAATTTGGAGCTGTAAGTGAGCAAACGGTTCATGAAATGCTACAAGGGTTGTTTTTGGAGACAAAAGCCGATGTTTGTGTTGCTGTAAGTGGAATTGCCGGCCCAAGTGGAGGCAGTGCTGAAAAACCTGTTGGATTGGTCTATTTTGGCATCAAATTTGCTGATGAATCGATTATTGAACACAAAACATTTAAAGGTTCACGAAACATGATAAGGTCTAAGGCAACGCTTTGGATATTATATCGGTTGTGGCAATTGCTAAAAAATAACTGATTTTTGGGAAAATAAAGTTTGCTTAAGAACCTAAAAAGTGGTATAATAACAATGTTGTATTATTGATGGAGGATATAAAAATGGTAGAAAATAATTATATAAATGAACAACTTTTAAAGAAAATTGAAGTTGAACAACATGTAAAAATAGATCAAATTCAAGCCGTGTTAAAATTAATAGAAGAGGGTGGAACAGTCCCTTTTATTGCTCGTTATCGCAAAGAGGTAACTGGTGGTCTTGATGAAGAACAAATACGTTCCATTTATCAAGAGTGGGAATATGGGCAAAAATTAGCTGAGCGCAAAGAAGATATTATGCGTTTGATTGAAGAAAAAGGAAAATTGACGGAAGAGTTAAAACAAGAAATCATCAAGTCAAATAAACTTTCGGAACTAGAAGATATTTATCGTCCATTTAAGGAAAAGAAAAAAACCCGAGCAACTGATGCCAAACAAAAAGGTTTGGAGCCTTTGGCCAACTGGTTACTTAGCTTTCCATTAGAAGGTGATGTTGTCCAAGAAGCCGAAAAATATGTAACCCAAGATGCAACTGAAGAAATGGAAAAAAATAATTTGGTTGTGAAAAACTCTAAAGAAGCACTTCAAGGGGCCATGGATATTATTGCGGAAATGGTTTCAGATGAACCTAAATACCGTCGTTGGATTAGAAGTTTTTATGAAAGAAGAGCCGAATTGGCTTCTTCAGTAAAAGATGCAAGTTTAGATGAAAAAAAGGTTTATGGAATGTATTATGATTATCGTGAACCGATTAGCTCTATCAAGAATAAACTTCATCGTGTTTTAGCAATCAACCGTGGAGAATCAGAAAAAGTTTTAAAAGTTTCGATTGAAGAAGATTTAGAACACGTATTGCGTTTTTTACAAAGACAAATCATTCCACAAACAGAACCAGTCTCCATTTCAGTTGATTATGTGAAAGCTGCCATTGAGGATGGGTATCGTCGTTTGATCAAATCTTCCATTGAACGAGAAATTCGTTCTGAATTAAAAGAAAAGGCTGAAGACCAATCGATTAAAGTGTTTGCTGAAAACCTAAAAAGATACTTATTAACTCCACCAATGAAAGGAAAAGTTGTTTTAGGTGTTGATCCAGCTTACCGTACAGGGTGTAAATTGGCTGTTGTTGATGAAACGGGAAAAGTTCTTGAAAAAGGAATTATTTATCCTAATCAACGTAATGTAAAAGAACAAGTTTCAGATGAACGGACAGAAAGCTCTATTAAAACAATATTAAATTTAATTAAGAAACACAAAATTGAAGTCATTGCGATTGGAAATGGAACAGCAAGCCGTGAAACAGAAAGCTTTATTGTTGAAGCATTAAAAATGGCTGATCGCGAAGTATATTACATTATTGTCAATGAAGCTGGAGCATCCATTTATTCAGCAAGTGACATCGCAAGAGAAGAGTTCCCTGATTATGCCGTAGAAGAACGTTCTGCAGTATCGATTGCAAGGCGTTTACAAGATCCACTTTCTGAACTTGTGAAAATTGATCCAAAATCAATTGGTGTTGGCCAATATCAATATGATGTGAGTCAAGCGAAACTTAATGATTCTTTGACTTTTGTCGTTGAGACCGCAGTTAATAGTGTAGGTGTCAATATCAATAGCGCATCGTACTCTTTGTTGCAAAGAGTATCAGGTTTAAATGCGAAGACTGCCAAAGCAATTGTTGCTTATCGTGATGAAAACGGAATGTTTAAGAATCGTAAAGAAATAAATGTAAAAGGAATTGGTCCAAAAACACTAGAACAAGCGATTGGATTCTTAAGAATTCCTGATGGCGATGAAAAACTAGATATGACTAGTATCCATCCTGAGAGTTATGCAAAAGCAGAAATGATTTTGGAAAAACTTGGATTTACTAAAAATGATATTGGGTCTGCTGAACTTGTTGAGGCGATTAACAAAGTTGACCGCAAGGAATTGATGAAAGGACTTGACATCGGCGAGTATACTTTCCATGATATTTTAGACGCTTTTGTTGCCCCACTTCGTGATCCTCGTGAAAAATTTGATAAACCAATTTTAAGAAACGATGTTTTGCACCTAGAAGACTTAAAACCAGGAATGGAGTTACAAGGAACTGTAAGAAATGTTGTTGATTTTGGTGCTTTTGTTGATTGTGGAGTCAAAGAAGACGGATTGGTACATTTATCAAGAATGAGCAAGAAATTTATCAAGCATCCGCTTGACAAAGTGAGTGTCGGGCAAATTGTAAAAGTTTGGGTTGTAAATGTTGATGTTGCAAAAAGCCGTATTGAATTAACAATGATTCAACCAAACGAATAATTTATGAAGCCAATAGGATAATCTATTGGCTTTTTTATAAAAAAATGGTATAATTTCTAACATGTGAGGTTTTTTATGCTGCAATATCAAGCGATTGAAACAATTACTGAAGCCATTCTTCGCGATCATGTTGCTTTGGCTATTTACTTAAAAGGATCGATTGCCCGAAAAGAAGAAGATGAATTTTCTGATGTTGACTTCTATGTTGTTGTAAAAGAACAAGATTTACCCCTTTTTTTAAACAAACGTTTGGAATATTTGAGTTCCTATGCCCCAATTTTATATCATTCAAATGCTGGTTTTGGAGTTCCTCAAATTGTTTGCGTGTTTGATAATGGACTTCATTTTGATTTCTATACAACAACAATCAAACAAATCAATCAGTATGATGAGATAGTCATTTTATATGATCCTAACTCTTTGTTAATAGATTATCAAAAAAAAGAGCTTAATTTATCAAGCGAAGAAACAGCAAATGTCATTCATTCTTTTTGTTTTGCGGCGATTGAGTTTCATGCTGCCTATCAACGAAAAGATTTCTTATTTGCTTTTCGCCTTGCCAACCATATGTTAACTGATTTAGGAACGTATTTACGATCAATCATTGAACCAGAAAAAGCAAAAATAGGTATCAAACGTTTTACAAAAATGTTGATTGAACCTTATAAAAATCAATACATAGAGATTTCCAAAAAATTGACATATGATTCTGTTTTATTATCCGTTAAGTTAATGTATTCGTTTCTTGATAAACTTGTGATGCAAATTCCTTTGCATGTAGCTGAGCAATTTAATTTTGAATTTTTTCAATTTACTAAAAAACTGATTATGGGAATGGAATAAAAAGATGAAACACTTATTTATAATTAACCCTGCTGCCGGGAAAAAAGACAAAAGTAAAGATATTATTGCCAAAATTAGCGAAAGCATCAAATCTGAAGATAGAGAGATTCATTTAACCATTGGAGTGAATGATGCATGTGATTATGTAAAAAAATACTGTGAAAGCCATCAAAATGAGCTGATAAGGATTTACAGTTGTGGCGGTGATGGAACATTGAACGAAGTTGTTAATGGGGCGTTTGGATTTGAAAATGCCCAAATAGCTTGTTATCCATCTGGATCAGGCAATGATTTTGTGAAATACTTTGGGGAAATAAAAGAATTTCTAAACTTCGATAATTTGATCAATGGCGAAGTTGTCTCTTCAGATGTGATTAAATACAATAATCGATATGCAATCAACATTATAAATTTAGGCTTTGACGCTGATGTCGTTGTGAGAATGCAAAAATATAAACGATTTCCCCTTATGTCAGGCAAAGGTTCTTACATTATGGGTGTTTTTGTTTCTTTTTTGAAAAAAATGGGAAATCATTTTCAATTGAAAATAGATGATGAAGTGGTATATGAAGGCGAGGGTTTGCTAGTTGCCATTGCGAATTCTATTTGTTATGGTGGTGGTTTTTATTGTGCCCCACTCGCTTCCATTGATGATGGTATTATGGATGTTGTACTAGTCAAAAAGATTTCAAGAATAAAGTTTATCAAGATGATTAGTACTTATAAAGCTGGTCGCCATCTAGAAGTACCAAAAGTTGCTCAAAACATCATTTATAAAAAAGGAAAAAAAGTTGTGATAACTTGTTTAGATATGGTCAATTTTTCGATAGATGGAGAAATGGGAAGAGCAAATAATCTTACTTTAGAAGTGATACCCAAAGCAATTAACTTTGTCGTTCCCAAAACATTAGTGACAAATAAGATATAACTAAAGTCGATATTGTTTGACAAACAAAGCATTTTTCTATATAATAATAACTAAATCGAGGAGGATTACGATGGTATTTGAAAAAGTAAGAAAATTAATTTCGAAAGAATTAAATTTAAAAGAGGAAGATATTAAATTAGAGGGGAAGATTACCGAAGATTTGGGTGCAGATTCGCTTGATGCTGTTGAATTAATTATGGCTATCGAAGATGAATTTGGTGTTTCTGTTAGTGATG
>CAZYFI010000054.1:0-8754 GCA_964646985.1 uncultured Bacteroidales bacterium | reverse complement strand
AGTTTGTATTAACGCTTTTCTTTGATCCAATTATTGGTGGTATTTATCGTATTCTAAAGGCAAATGGGAATACCATAAAGATTATCATCGGTATTTTTTGGTTTTTTGGCGGATTGTTTTTTATCGGTTGGCTAATTGATCTTTACACTGTTGCTACTGACAATAAGTACACATTCTTAGTGTAATTTTCTAAAACCGGCTTTGCCGGTTTTTTTATGCAATCATTTATTACGAAAAATAATTATGATATAATAATAGTACACAAAGGAGTTTCCTATGAACAAGATTAATTATGCTTTAATGTGCGATTTCTATGAATTAACGATGACCAATGGCTATTTCAAATTTGGATTAAAAGATCGCATTTGTTATTTTGATGTCTTTTTCCGCTCTGTTCCAGATGATGGTGGATTTGCGATTGCTTGTGGTTTAGAGCAAGTCATCAAATATATTCAAGAATTGCATTTTTCTAGCAAAGACATTGCTTATTTACGTTCCAAGAAAATCTTCTCTGAAGAATTTTTAGAATATTTATCTTCTTTTCAATTTTCAGGTGATATTTGGGCAGTTTTAGAAGGAACCCCAATTTTTCCCAATGAGCCGATTATGACAGTCAAAGCCAAAGCGATTGAAGCACAATTGATTGAAACCTTTGTTTTAACAACATTGAATCATCAATCATTGATTGCTACAAAAGCATCAAGAATTGTTCGGGCAGCAAATGGACGTGCAGTTTTTGAGTTTGGAGCAAGACGAGCACATGGTCCCATGGCTGCCACTCTTGGGGCAAGAGCTGCTTATATTGGTGGGGCTTCTGGCACCTCTTGTGCATTGACGGACTTTTTGTTTCAAACGCCTGCTGTTGGAACTATGGCCCACTCTTGGATTCAAATGTTCCCCGACGAATTAACTGCCTTCAAACATTATTGTGAATTATATCCTGATGGAGCTTTGCTTTTGGTTGACACTTATAATGTATTACATAGTGGAATTCCCAATGCGATTCGAGCTTTTCGTGAAGTTTTAATACCAATGGGAAAACGTCCTAAAGGAATTAGACTTGATTCTGGCGATATTGCCTATCAGTCAAAAAAAGCACGTATTATGCTCGATGAAGCTGGTTTTAGTGATTGCAAGATATTTGCAAGCAATTCTTTAGATGAATACTTAATCCGCGATTTAATTTTTCAAGATGCAAAAGTTGATTTTTTTGGAGTTGGAGAACGACTTATTACTTCAAAAAGCAGTCCGATTTTTGATGGAGTCTATAAATTGGTCGCAATTGAAGAAAAAAACACCATTATTCCAAAAATAAAAATTTCGGAAAACCTAGGTAAGATTACCAATCCTCACTATAAAAAATTATATCGCCTATATGATCAAGATAATCACAAAGCCATCGCTGATCTTATTACAGTTTATGATGAAGAAGTATCTTGTGAAGAATATGAGTTATTTGATCCAGTCGCTGTTTGGAAGCGAAAAATCATCCGCAATTTTGAAAAGCGCGAATTACTTGTCCCTATCTTTAAACAAGGAAAATTGGTGTACAAACTGCCAAGGATTCATGAGATTAGAAAGTATTGTCTTGCCCAACTAGATACTCTTTGGGATGAAGTCAAGAGATTTGAGAATCCACACAATTATTATGTAGATTTATCGCAGAAATTGTGGGATATTAAAAATGCCATGATTGAGAATTCAAAGAAATAATAAAAATCCTAACAATAAATGTTAGGATTTTTTTTGAAAAAGTTTGTCTTGATACAATCGTACTTGTTCGACCATATGACCAATATTGCCTTCACCAGCATACTCTGGTCCAAAAAAGTTTTGTTTTAAGTCGGACCAAAATAAATGATGTTTTTCTTCAATGAGTGTAACTTCATGTTTTAGTTGTCCGACATATACCTCTACATAACAGTCTTGGTAATAATAAGTAAGATCGAACAGATGAAGAAGTTCAATATCCTGATTCGTAATGCCTGTTTCTTCATGCAATTCACGATATGCAGCCTCAATTCCCGTTTCCTCTGGCTCGATTTTTCCACCAACAAGATTATACAGACCCAAGTAAGGATCTTTGGTACGTTTGCACATCAGCAGATGTTGTAAATCGTTGGTATAAACCATGATGACATTATATCCTTGCATATAACCTCAAAACAGTTCTTTTCGAATGATTGTTTGGGTTTTATCAGGTCCAACTGAAAAGATAACAACATCTAATCCTGTGATGGCTTCAATCCGACGAATATAGTTTTTTGCATTTTCTGGCAATTCTTCAAAACTCGTAACGTGCGTGATATCTTCTTTCCAACCAGGATATTCTTCATAAACAGGAACACAACGCTCATACTCTCTCGTAGATGCTGGAATGGTGTGCAATGTTTTTCCGGCAATTTTATATGCAGTACAAAGTTTAATGGTTTCAAGACCTGTTAAAACATCAAGTAGCATCAAAGAAATACCGGTTAAACCGTTGATCATTTTACTATATTGAATGACAACACCATCAAACCAGCCAATTCTTCTTGGCCTTTTCGTCGTAGTTCCATATTCATTTCCAGTTTTGCGAATGTACATTGCTGTTTCATCTTCAAATTCAGTCGGAAAGCATCCACTGCCAACACGAGTAGAATATGCTTTTACTACGCCAATAACAGAATCAATTTTAGTTGGACCAAGCCCTGTGCCAATACAAACACCACCAGCTGAAGGATTAGAGGAAGTAACAAAAGGATAGGATCCAAAGTCAACATCTAGCAATGCTCCTTGTGCTCCCTCAAACAAAATTTTCCTTCCTTGGTCATAAGCTTGATTCAGCAAACTAACCGTATCACAAACATAAGGAGCGATTTGTTCAGCAATGGTTTGATATTCTTGATACAGGGATAAAAAGTTAATTGGCTCTTTTTTCATAGCAACGAGCTCGCGGTTTTTATCTTGCACTTTGTCTCTAAGAATAGAGAAAAAATCGTCACTGATAAAATCAACCATGCGAATTCCATCGCGAGCTATTTTATCAGTATATGCGGGACCAATTCCCTTTTTGGTTGTTCCAACAAGATTTGAGCCAAGACGTTCTTCTTTAAGCCCATCAAATAAAACGTGATAATCAAATAAAACATGAGCTCTGTCACTAATCAACACATTTTCACAAGCAAAACCTTGGGATTTTAATAAAGCAATTTCACTTAAGAAATTTCGGGGATTAATCACCATTCCGTTTCCAAGAACGTTGGTTACTTGTGGATTAAAAATACCCGAAGGAATCAAATGAAGTTTATAGGTAACTCCACTAAATTTAATCGTATGTCCAGCATTGTCTCCCCCTTGGTAACGAACAACATAGTCAACTTGTTCACTCAAATAATGAGTAATTTTGCCTTTGCCCTCATCACCCCATTGAGAACCAACAACAACAACAGTTTTATTCATGATTTTCTCCTAACTGCAATCTTTCATAAATATATGGAATATGTTTTAAATAATGTTCTTGCTTCATACAATCAAGCAATTCTTGCTTTGTAACCCATTGAAAGATGCCATGATCCCACAATACTTGTTCAAACGATTGATGCAAAGAAAGAGATTGTTTTGCTGCTTTTTGTACAAAGTCATAGCTTTCTTCACGGCTTAATTGTTTTTGAATGAGTAAGGATACGACTTGCCCAGAAAAAATCACACCATTGGTATAATTGATGTTCTTTTGCATTACTTCTGGAAAAACTTGTAATTTTGATAATGTGCTACGATATCGCTTCAACATATAATATAATAAGCCAGTGGCATCTGGTAACAAGAATCGCTCTGTTGAGGAATGAGAAATATCGCGTTCATGCCACAAAGCATTGTTTTCTAAAGAAACTTGCACATAACTTCGCATCATTCTTGCAATGCCACAAATATTCTCACTAGAAATAGGATTTTTTTTATGTGGCATGGCGCTTGATCCTTTTTGATTGATATCAAAAAATTCTTGTACTTCGCCGATTTCTGTGCAACTCAAATGGCGCACTTCTAGAGCAATCTTTTCAATTGCGGATGCAATGAGAGATAACACCATAAAATAGTGCGCATAACGATCGCGAGAAATGACTTGCGTTGCAATATCGGCACAACCAATGTTGAGTATGTTACAAGCTAACAATTCGATTTTTGGGTTTAAGTTTGCGAAGTTACCTACTGCGCCACTTAATTTACCAACTTCGATTTCTTTTCTTACTTGGAGAAATCTTGTTAAGTTACGTTTCATTTCATCATAGTAAAGAGCCCATTTTAATCCAAAAGAAGTAACCTCAGCATGGATTCCATGTGTTCTTCCTATGCAAGGAGTGTTTTTGTAGTGCAAGGCCATTTTTTTAAGTTGATTTAAAAAATCACAAATTCCCTGTTCAATGAGGTCGTTTGCTTGTTTTATGAGTAGAGCATTGGCTGTATCAACCACATCAGTAGAAGTAAGACCATAATGAACCCATTTTTTCTCTTCGCCAAGTGTTTCACTGATTTGGCGTGTAAAAGCAATGACATCATGGTGAAGCACACTTTCTAGTTCAGAAATTCTATCTGGTTTCACTTGAGCATGCTGGACAATTTGGTCATAATCTTTTTGGGGAATGATGCCTTCTTGCACATAAGCCTGAAGTACAGCAAGTTCTACAGCCCACCATGTTTGGTACTTGTTATCATCCGTCCATATATGTTTCATGTCTTTCATAAGGTAGCGTTCAATCATATTTTTCACCTATTTGTATTATATCAAAGCCACCATGATAAATAAAGAAAATTATTGAATAATCCTTGAATAACGAGTAAAATAGAGACATGAAAAAAGGATGAACAATGATACAAAGGAGGCGTATGTTAGTTTTAATTGGTCCATCTGCGAGTGGAAAAACAGAAATTGCAAAAATATTAATCAACCAATATGCGATGAAAAAATTAGTTACTTGTACTACAAGATTGATTCGTCCCCAAGAAATCGATGGCGTTGACTATCATTTTTTGTCGGTCAGTGATTTTTTAGATCGAAAAGACAAAGGGGAATTTGTAGAAACAACTTTTTATAATAATAATTTTTACGGAACTTTAAAGAAAGATGTAAGCGATGAAAAAGTTGTTGTACTTGATCCCAATGGATTACACGCATTTTATTCAAAAATGCCTGATAAAATTGTATCGATATTTCTTGAAGCTCCGAAAGAAGAACGGAAAAATCGTATGATTATTCGGAAAGATTGTTTGGATGATATAGAAAGAAGATTGGCAAATGATGAACTGGTCTTCGATAAAAGCAAAATTGGTAAAATTGACTATATCATGAAAAGCTATCAGATTTCATTGGATGATTTGGCGGAAAAGATATATCATTTATACCAATCAAGATGCAAATCGCGCAATGTATAAATGATACAATAATGTTGACTTTTGTGATATAATTTATATGGAGGACAAAATAAAATGAAAGGTTTTTTTAAATTTCTCTTTGGAATTTTTATTTTTTTGGTCATTACCGTAGTCGTACCTGTGGGCATTTTATATTATCAGATATCGGATGCACGCGATGAAGCTCCGGTTGATTTATATACAGATGATATAACGATGCAATCCCAACTTGCGAAAATGATGGCAAGAGCTTTGGAATCAGAAGAAGATGTGATTTATCTTGGTTTTAATGAAGAAGATCTCAACTTGTTACTATTTGCTGCCATTCGTGAGAACTATAATCCGAATTATTATAAAACAACTTCTCCAACTGACACTGTAATTCAGGAGATGCCAATACCAGCAGAAGTACCTGTAGTTGGTGGCAAAGTAGCTACTCTTCGCCATGCTTATGCAAAAATAATTGGAAATCAAGTTTCCATTTATGTCACTGCGGAAGCATTAGGCATTAAAACAAGCATTAACTTTGGTTTAACAATTACCGAAGATCAAGGTGTATACAAATTTCAAATTTCTCGACTTGGTGTTGGTAAATTTAACTTGCTTGGGACACTTGGGAAAATGATTTTAAGCCCAATATTAAAGAGCTTTCAAATAACAGATATGATCAATGATCAAATTGAAGAAAGCAATTTACCAATTGTGTTTAATGAAGAAGATTTTTCTTTCACACTTGCGAAAAGTGATATCGGTGATATGTTAGTTAGCTTAACTGCTGGTGAGGGAGAAGAACCACAAAATGAATTACTCGGTCAACTGATTGGTGTATTAACGGGATCCGATAATGATTTATTTGCTTTTGGTGTATTTGAGGATGGAGAAGATTTGGTTTTTGGTGCAAAAATCAATTTATCAGATGTGAAGTATGACGCTTTAACTGATGGAACTCCTACTTATAAGTTAGATTATAATCAATATCAAACAAAAATGGCAGCTTTGCTTGTTGCCAATCCAATCGAGCATTTTGATGTGATGAGCAAATATGTCATCAATGGATATGCCAATTTAGATGCTACAGAACAAACATTGATTGCTACACTTGATTTTACAAGCATTGGGATATCTTCAGCAAATATTCCTGCTTACACTGGTTTGGTGGTCGCTTTGAATGTTGATTTGGCAGCAGATATTTCCAATGAACTATATGCCGAGCTGGCGGATTTGACGGATGCAGAAATTTCTTTAGACATTTCTGAAGATTTAATCAATCAATTGCTCTATTCCAACGGTTTAGTTGGCATGGGATTCAATACATTTTATGATGATGAAGGAGTCAAAAAAGTAATTTATGCTGGCGTTGAAGCTGTTTGGCTTGACATCATTGACGATAAATTGGGATTCAAAGTAATCTTTAATTTCAATGGTCGTCAAATGAGTCTCTTTACTAATTTTACAAACACTTCAACTGTTGATTCAAAAATTGAAGCTGATTTTGATGAACTACGCATGGGGACGATTGCTTTTTCTGATTCTATGAAAACTTCTATTTTAAATTTATTACAAGATGCCTTAGGTGGATCAGAAATGACAGTCATCACGATGATTGATAATCGTTTGGTCATCGATAGCAATACTTTCTTAGATGAATTTGGTACAGATGGATCTCTTGCTGATTTGTTAGGAATCATCAAAGAAGAACAAATGCTAACACTTGACTTAACTGGTGCAAACCTAGATGCAAATGGAGCCATATCGTTTGGAATTGATTTAGGAAAGATTCAAACCACTGAAGATGTGACCGCCAAATTGCTTGAGGCTGCTACTCCATTTGATACCAATACATTCATTAAAAACAAAACACAAACAATGGTTATTAGTGGACTTGCGGGTTCAGAGCAAAAAATTAGTTTCTCAAATTCTGATTTTAATCGTTTGTTATATCAACAAACAAACGGCTACCAAGGATTCAGTAACACTACAACACTTCCTGATGGTGTAACAGCATTTACGTACGAAGTAACAGGCATTTTCTTAGAGTTTGGACCTGTGCACACAGCGATTAAATTTGTTGTAGAAATCAATCAATTACAAACAGTCATTACATTACCAACCACAGTGCAAACAACAGCGCTTGAAGATGAAATTACATTGGTATTAGCCGATGAAATTGGATTAGGTCAAACCTCAGTTGACAATGGATTCTTATTGGATATGTTAGGAAACAATATTTCTAATTTAGGGCTAATGACTTATGATTCTATCAATCAAAGTTTGATTATTGAAAAAGAAGTATTTACTAGTTTCATGAGCGTTGGTGGTTCGTCTACCCCACTTACAGTAGATAAGATTCGCATTGTGCAAGATGCATTTGAAGTAGTAGTTACCCACACAGATCCTGCACTAGGATTACTCATTGATTCTGTCACCACAAGTGTAGAAACAGTATTAGGAACTGATTTTGTTGATGAAACTGCTTTTGATACAACCGACCCCGATCAAGCTGCTGCAATCACAGAATTAACAGAAACACTCGATGATATTCAACAAATACTAAGTGATCCGGGACAGGAACTAACAGAAGAAGATACACAAGCATTAATTGATGCCTTACAAGGATTAGATGAAGAAAATCAACAAGTATTTTTAGATCAATTAGAGTCCTCATCTGGATCTGTTGATTTAGCTACTTTGTATGGAAGTTTATTTGGAAATTAAGAGGAGTAAAATGGAAAACAAAATTTTAGTAGAAACTTCAGCGCGACATGTCCACGTGTCTGAAGCCGATTTAGCAATTTTATTTGGACCAAATGCAAAATTAACACCCAAAAAGCCATTGTCACAACCAGGACAATTTGCTGCGGAAGAAAAAGTTACGATTGTAGGACCCAAGAAGAGCATTCCTAATGTCTCTATCCTAGGACCAACAAGAAAGAAAACACAAGTTGAGGTTTCTGCAACCGATGCGCGTATGCTTGGATTTGATATTGTTATCCGCGAATCAGGAGATATTGAAAAAACTCCAGGATGTACTATCATTGGTCCTTGTGGTCAAGTTGAAATTCCTGAAGGACTCATCGTTGCCAAACGCCATGTGCATTTGAGCATCGAAGAAGCAAAAGCGCTTGGGTTAGAAGACAAACAAGTAGTTATGGTAAAAGTACACAATGACAATCGCTCCATTATATTTGGTGATGTTGTCGTTCGTGTTCGAAGTGATTTTTCTGCAGCCATGCATATTGATACCGATGAATCAAATGCAGGAAGTGTAGGAATGCAAACGTGGGGAGAAATTATCAAATAATACAAGGTGCCTTTTGGCACCTTCAGACCGTTGACAAAGCCACCGATAAAAACAGCTTTGGAACA
>CAZYFI010000053.1:0-8795 GCA_964646985.1 uncultured Bacteroidales bacterium | reverse complement strand
GGTTGCTTTTGGATATTCCATCATAACAATGTTTCTCCTTCCTTATCGACTTTGCTAACAACAAAAATCGAACTTAAAATTAAAACAAGAAGGATGATAGCTAACAAAGAGCCTAAATTATAATGTGTGTATAAAAAGTTTTGTTCAATAATATTTCCCACTAATAACACTTTGCCTTTTCCAAGAATGTTGGGAATCGCAAAACCAGACATAGAAGGTAAAAATACCATAATCGACCCTGTAACCAACCCTTTTAATGATAGAGGAAAAACAACTCGCCAAAATTTTTGAAAGTCGTTGGCACCTAAATCAATGGCAGCTTCTTCTAAAGAATAATCTATTTTCTCTAAAGCCGTATAAACAGGTAAAATCATAAACGGCAGATAAGTAATGACAAGCCCAAGAAGAATCGCTATTTGATGCCCCAAATCTGTTTCTTCACCAATTGCATAAATGTCAAAACCAATATGAATGTTGATACGACTAAGCAAATCAACAACCATATTATTTGTTTCCAGCATATTTTTTAGTGCTTCATTTCTTAGCAAGATACTTGACCACATAGGTAGAATTAAAATGGTTAAAATTAAAAACTTATTTTTAAAACGAGAACGAAATACTTGATAAGCTACCAAGTACCCCAACACCCAGCAAATGGCCATCGTTAGAAAGGCAAATTTAAAACTATTTCCAAAAGCCGTATAGGTGGAGGGTTCACCAAGAAAAGCAAAGTTTTTTAAAGTAAATGTTGCTTCTGCAAATTTAATTCCTGTAATATCAAGAAATATCAAAACAAACATGATAAGCGCAGGAAATAAAGCCAAAATATACAACCAAAACGAATAAGGATGGGCTAATTTTGTGAAGGATTTATTCATTTGTTTCAACCTTCATGATATGAATTTCATAAGGGTCCACTTTTAATCCAATTGGTTCCCCTACCTTATAGTTTTCATAAGTATTAATAACAAATTCAATTCCTTGAATATTGATGCAAAGTTCATTGTGAACACCTTTGAAAATAGATGAAGTAACTACTCCAGTTAACTTCGCTTGATCAATAGGAACCACATCGAAATCTTCTGGTCTAATGACTACATCAACATTTTCATTGTCATTAAAACTATACCCCATACAATCAAATTCAACACCCATAAACTTAACCACATTTTTGCGAAGGTAAACGCCTGGGATGATGTTTGATTCGCCAATGAAAGTTGCTACATAGCGATTGACAGGTTCGTTATAAATATCTTTTGGCGTTCCCAGTTGTTGAATCAAACCATCCTTCATAACAACAATACGATCGCTCATTGTCATGGCTTCTTCTTGATCGTGGGTTACAAATACAAAGGTGATTCCTAAATTCCTTTGCATTTCTTTTAACTCATACTGCATATTTTGTCTTAATTTTAAATCAAGTGCCGCAAGAGGTTCGTCCAATAATAAGATTTTCGGACGATTGACAAGTGCTCTGGCCAACGCAACACGTTGTTGTTGCCCACCACTTAATTGATTGACGCGACGCTTTTCGTATCCTTTTAGTTTCACAAGTGCCAATGCTTTTGTTACAGCTTCACTTATCTTTTTATTTATTAGTTTTTTTACATCACGTTTCGTTATTTTTTCTTCTTTCCCTTGCGCTTTTTTCTCAGCTAAAATTTCAGAATGAATGCTATCTTCATGAAAAAACTTCAATAAGTAATCCATTCCGCGATTATTTAGCCCAAAGGAAACATTATCAAAAACATTGAGATGGGGAAATAATGCATAACGCTGAAAGACAGTGTTGATGGGACGAACATATGGTGGAAGGTCATTAATGACTTTGCCATCGATTATGATTTGTCCTGCATTTGGCGTTTCAAACCCAGCAATCATACGAATTGTTGTTGTCTTTCCACAACCAGATGGACCTAATAATGTTAAAAACTCATTTTCATAAATTTTTAAATTTAAATCATCAACAATGACATCTTCATCAAATTTTTTTGTAATGTTTTTAAGCTCAATTATTACCTTTTTCACCAGTACTCCTCCACATTTTTAATGATAAAATTATTATATAATAAATATCTAGAATTACAAGCAATAATGTTTACATTTTTTTATTATTGCTGATTGTAATTTTTGAGAATATAAAAAAGCCAGTAATAGACTGACCTATGAATAAAAGTTGGAGCAGGTAGCGAGGATCGAACTCGTATCTTCGCCTTGGGAAGGCGACATAATAACCATTATACGATACCTGCAATCTATATTTTTTTACGAATGTTATTTTAGCATAATTACCATAAAATTTCAATTATTATTTATAATTATTTTTGGGGAAAAAGCACGAGGCTCTTTCCCCAAATGCTATTTTATTTGTGAACAAAAATATAAGCAAACGGAATAAAAATTCCCCCACCAATGATATTGCCAATGGTAACAAAAAGCAAATTAAATAAAATCTGGGAAATGGTGATTTGACTTCCAAGAATCTTTGCATAAGGTAAAATAAACATATTGGCAACACTATGCTCATATCCACTGATGACAAAAAGAACAACAGGCAAAATCGCGCAGATGATTTTCCCACCCACTGTTTTTGCAGAATAAGTTAGATAAACAGCCATGCTTACTAATATATTACACAAAATTCCTCTGGCAATCGCTTCAATAAACGATAGTTCCACTTTGCCAACTGCAACATCCAATACATACATTTTGACAGATCCACTAATAATTTGCGAAGAAAAAAGCAAAGAAACAAGTATGATAGCTCCAAGGAAATTGCCTAAGTAAACAATACCCCAGTTTTTTAATACTTTCAAAAAATTGTATTTTTTTGCTGTCCAACCAATGGTAATTAAGCAGTTTCCTGTAAACAAATCTCCGCCAGCAATAATAATCATCACCAACCCAATCGGAAATACAATCGCTCCAAGAAACTTACCCAGATAAGGGAGAGCACTTGTAGAAGAGCCGGCTAAAATCAAGTATCCATAATAACCCATGCCAATAAAAAATCCAGCAAGAATTGCAGAAACAAGCACTTGAAACAAAGGCTTGTTTACTTTTCCTTCTCCTACCTTGGTTGCTACATCAACCATTTCTTTTGGTGAAAACATATATTTTCCTTCTTCTTTTACTTCCATATTTTATTCACCCATTCTAAAGCTTGATCTGTTAATGCTTTTGTTTGAATCTCAAGTTCATTTACTTGATTTAAGTAATGGTTTGCTGTTGTTTCATCATGAAATCCCGACATGTTAGTTCTAACGTTGAGTATTGCCCCAATGAGTCCAGCTTCAATCATTAAGATTCCGACTCCAAAATCAGATCCAGCACTTTTTACAATATTGCAAAACATCGGCATAGCACATTGGATGGCTTGACTAGCAATGGTTGCTGTTTCAAAAGGAACTTGTGTGGCATGAATCGTTGCTTGATTGATGGTGTTTTGGCGAAGTGTCTGCTCATCTGAAGTTTCTTTAGGAAGACGATAGGCTTCCATAATGACATTGTATGCTTCAGAATCACGGTCAACCAACAATATTGCTTGTTGTTTTAACTTTACAAGCAATTTAATTCTATCTTGAAAATCTTGCTTTGTTTCATCGCTTAATTGGGCGAATTTCTTCTTAGTCATTGTTAATTTCCCAACCATGCCGATTAAACTAATTCCTTGTGCAATTCCTAGTGCCGATACACTACCGCCCCCAGGAACTGGTGTGGGAGCATCAACTTCATTTAAGAAATCCACAATTGACATTTGAACTAAATTCATAAATATTCTCCTTTATTACATGAAAAATAGGAATTTTTCGTTTGGTTTTATTTGATATTTTTTTGCTTTTAATTGTTTGAAACTACCAATTCGCCTTTAATGTATACCAAACTTGCATGATTAATTCCAAAATGATATAGCAAATAAGGTAAATTGGGAACATCAAACATGACAAAATCAGCATCTTTACCTACTGCGATCGATCCTTTTTGTGTTTCTAAACCTAGGCTGACTGCAGCATTCATTGTTACAGCGGTAATAATCTCTTCAGGTGTCATTTTTGCTTTGATAAATGCCATTTGCATTGCCAATTGTAAATTTTCTGAAGGACTTGTTCCAGGATTGTAATCGGTAGCAATGGCAATTCCACAATTATTTTTAATCATCAATCTTGCATTTGCTGGGTGTGTATTTAAATAAAACGAAGTCAAAGGAAGAATCGTTGCCACAGTTCGACTTTTGGAAATTGCCTTCATATCTTCTTCTTTCGTTGCCAATAAGTGATCCACTGAATGACAATTCAGTTCTGCAGCCAAAGAAGTTCCGCCAATGGATACCAATTCATCTGCATGCATTTTTAAAGCAAAGCCAAGTTTCTTGGCATTCAATAAAATCATTTTTGTTTCTTCAAGAGAAAATACTCCTTCTTCACAAAAAACATCAACAAATTGTGCTAGCTTTTCTTTTTTGATTTCTTTCATCCATTCTTGCAATTCATCTATATACAATAAGTGATTGTGTTTATACTCATTTGGGATGGCATGTGCTCCCATAAACGTACTTACAATGGTTTGTTTGTGTAAATCATTTAAAGATTTCGCCACTCTAAGTTGTTTTAGTTCTGTTTCGAAATTAAGGCCATATCCACTTTTCGCTTCAATTGTAGTCACACCAAAACCAAGCATTCTATCTAAACTTTTTTTCGCTTGATGAAATAGCTCCATGGAACTTGCCTCTTGCGTTTTTTCCACAGTTTCATGAATTCCTCCACCACTTTTCAGAATATCCAAATAGCTTTCTCCTTTATTCTGTCGAGTGAGATCATTTTCTCTAGAACCTGCATGAATCAAATGAGTATGAGAATCTATTAAGCCAGGTGTCACAATCATATTTCTTCCACTTAATTTTGTTCCAGAAAACGACAAATAGTCATCTCCTTGACCTATCTTCACAAACTTTCCGTTTTCTACAACAAAATATGCATTTTTAATGATTTCAACATCACTCATTTCCTTGCCTTGACGAATGTCATCTTTCCCTGCAACAGTAATGAGTTGGTCAATATTATGAACTATCAAACGTTCCATTTTTATCCCTACTGCTTTCTATTTTTTATTAAGCTAAGTAAATAATCATCATCTGTTAAAAAAGGTATTGTGATGTGATCACGAGTAGATTGATTGTGTTTAATTGCAACATCGATAGCATGTGGATTTCTTGCCCAGGAACGTCTTGCCACTCCCGCCATGACATCCCATGAAATTGCTTTTTCAATCACTTCATCAACTTCTGAAGATCCGTCAAGTACCAAACCAAATCCACCATTAATTGATTTTCCTATACCAACGCCTCCACCATTGTGAAGTGCAACCATGGTCATTCCTCTTGCAGCATTCCCAATGGATACTTGTGTGGCAATATCAGCCATAATATTGGAACCGTCTTTGATATTTGCCGTCTCTCTAAAAGGAGAATCGGTTCCACCAGTATCATGATGATCTCTTCCGAGCATAATTGGCCCAACTTTGTTCTCACGAACCAAAGCATTAAAAGCTTTGGCAATTTTCACACGACCGATGGCATCTTGGTACAATATACGGGCTTTGGTACCAACAACGAGATTATTGGCTTTTGCATTTTTTACCCAAAGATAATTATCCATATCTTGGAAACGTCGTTCTTTATCAATGCATTCCATAGCAACTCGATCTGTTATATCTAGATCTTCTTGTTTATTCGATAAGCAAACCCATCGAAAAGGACCATAACCATAATCGAACAATATTGGCCCCATAATATCTTCTACATAACTTGGCCAAATGAATCCATCTGATTCATCAACTGTATTTTTACATATTTCTTTTTCTCCAGCATCAAAAATTGCTTTCATAAAACTATTTCCGTAATCAAAGAAATAAGTACCGCGTTTAACAAGTTGTTTGATGATGGCAAAGTGTTTTTGCAAACTTGCATCAACCAATTGCACAAACTTTTGTTTATCTTGCTTAAGCAGATTCGTTCTTTCCAAAAACGTAACGCCAACTGGACAATATCCCCCTTCATAAACGTTATGACAAGAAGTTTGATCGCTTAATAAGTCGATTTTCACTTGATGTTTGAGGGCATATTCAAGCAAGTCAACAATATTTCCTTCATAGGCAATTGCTCTAGCTTGTTTTTTCTCTTGATATTCTTTGGCTTTTTGAAATGCAAGTTCACAAGTGTTCACCCAATCAGTAACCCATCCTTGCTCAAAACGGGTTTTAATTCTTGATTGGTCTACTTCTGCAATAACAGAAACACCACCCGCAATCACACAAGCTTTCCCTTGTGCTCCACTCATTCCCCCAAGTCCACTACTAACAAATAGTTTAGAAGCCAAATTATCGGATTGTGAAAGCCCAAGCTTTAAGCGTCCAGCATTAATTAGTGTAGAATAGGTACCATGAACTATGCCTTGAGGACCAATATACATCCATCCTCCTGCCGTCATTTGCCCATAAGAAGCAACACCCAAACTAGCAGCTTTATTCCAATGATATAAATCATCAAACATGCCAACCATTAGACCATTCGTAATGATCACTCTTGGCGCATTCATAGTAGATGCAAACAACCCAAGAGGATGACCTGAGGCAACAACCAAAGTTTGATTTTCGTCCATCATTTCAAGATATTTGCACACAAGATGATACTGCATCCAATTTTGCATGACTGCTCCAGTTTCACCATATGTGATTAATTCATAAGGATACAAAGCGACATTAACATCAAGATTATTGTCAATCATTACCCTAATCGCCTTTGTTGCTGTTATTTTTCCGATATATTCGTCAATAGGCTTTCCATAAATTCGTTCTTTGGGGTAAAAGCGATAACCATAAATTCTTCCCCTAGTGAGTAATTCTTCTAAGAATTCTTTCGCAAGCACTTCTTGCCATGCTTCAGGAACATATCTTAAAGCATTTTTTAAAGCCAATAATTTTTCTTCTTCTGTTAATTGAATTTCGCGCATAGGTGCACGTCGAATGGAGGAATCAAACTCGGGATATTTTGGCAACTCAGGAAAAATAGAATCCAGTTTTATGGTCATTGCTTGAGAAATGATATGATTGTTCATAAAATCCTCCATTATAATGTTCCTACTTTATTTTCTACTGCCTGCAAAATTACTTTTTCTTTTACCAATTCATGAATGTCATTTAGTAAGTAATACATTATTTGATCTTCTGATACAAAAGCAATCTTTTGGCGAATGATATCATAGGCAACTTGAGTTCCCACTCCTAATTGCCTTTTCGGTCGCAAATCAATTGCTTGTGCTGCAGTTAACAATTCCATACCAATGATTCTTTCTACATTGGCAAGAATATTTCTTGCTCCTCTTGCGGCAATGGTACCCATGGATACATGATCTTCTTGATTTCCTGAAGAAGGAATCGAATCCACTGATGCAGGATGTGATAATGATTTGTTTTCACTAACCAATGAAGCAGCACTATATTGCACAATCATAAATCCAGAATTTAAACCTGGATTCGTTGCTAAGAAAGCAGGTAATCCCTGATTTAATTGTGGGTTAACCAATCTTTCTATTCTTCTTTCACTAATGCTTCCTAACTCACACAAAGCAATTTTTAAAAAATCAAAGGGAAGAGCAACGGGTTGCCCATGGAAGTTGCCACCAGAAATAACAAGATCACTGCCAAATATCAAAGGATTGTCAGTGGCGGCATTCATTTCTATTTCAACTTTTTCGGTAATATAGTTCAATGCATCTCTACTGGCGCCATGAACAGCAGCAAGACATCGCAAAGAATAAGCGTCTTGCACTCTTATTTCTCCTTGTTTCGTCACAAAGGTACTATTCTCAATCAATCGACGAATATGTTCTGCTGTTGCAATTTGTCCTTCATGTCCACGTGCAAGATGCACATTCTCATGAAATGCATCCTTCACTCCCAATAAAGCTTCTAAAGAAAGGGCACTGGCAATATCGGCTAACTTCAACAAGTCCCACGCATCAAACAAGGTGATGGCTCCAACAGCCATCATTGCTTGTGTTCCGTTGATCAAAGACAACCCTTCTTTTGCTTCTAAAAAAGAAAGAGGTTTGATTTCAAGCAAATTTAAAGCATCCTTGGTAGGAATTAATTTTCCTTGATAATATACTTCTCCATATCCTAACAAAGTCAATCCCATATGGGATAATTGCGCCAAATCGCCACTTGCTCCCAAAGAACCCTGTTCGGGAATGGCAGGAATCAAATTTTGATTCAAATACAGTATGATTTGTTCTAGCACTTCAAGTCTTACACCAGAATAACCCTTTGCAAGAGCATTTACTCGCAAAAGCATGATTCCTCTGACTACTTCTTCGTTAAAATGAGGTCCCACACCACAAGCATGTGATTTTAATAGCTTAAATTGTAATTGTGTTAAATGATCTTGGGAAATAACGATGTCGCTCATCTTGCCAAATCCAGTGTTGATTCCATACACTGTTTTACCACTTTTTAGAATCGTTTTGATTTCTTCATTCGAAGATTTGATCTTTATGATTGCCTCATCGGAAAGGACCACCAATTCATGATGTCTTGCAACACGAATAAAACCATCTAGATTCAAATCATTCCCATTAATTACTACCATAGTTATCTCCTTTTATGTTCATTCCTATTTTACTATATTTCAACTTGATTTACAAGAAAAGGCTAGAAAGGAAAAAGAGAAGAAAAATTCTTCTCTTTATTCTCCAATTAACCCTATTCCTTTGAATTCGTTATCAATGATGGCGACGATG
>CAZYFI010000052.1:0-9490 GCA_964646985.1 uncultured Bacteroidales bacterium | reverse complement strand
AGATAATGAATTACTTTTATTTTAATTCACTGTCTACTTTAAGAGTATCATACCAGATTTACTCAAGATGGTTTTTGATTTCTTGGAAAAACGGCAAATATTGACAAAAATACCTTGGAAAAACGGCAAATAATTGTAAAAAAGGCTTGGAAAAGCGGCAAATATTGACAAAAATACCTTGGAAAAACGGATATTCTTGAAGACTTTCTTTATTTTCATTCTTTGTACAAAAAGAAAAAACCGATAATTCGGATTTGTACAAAATTATCGGCTTTGTTTATCTTTTAATCATATCGATAAAGTATTGATGTACTACATTGCATGAAGTTAATTCTGGATGAAAAGCTGTAGCCAATTGGTTCTCTACTTGAGCAGCAACAATTTTGCCATCAACGGTTGCCAATACTTTTCCTTGTGGTCCAACTTCCTTGATAAAAGGCGCTCTGATAAAGACCATTGGTATCAATTGATTGTGAAACAAAGCATCAATGTTAAAACTTCCGAGTTGTCGTCCGTAAGCGTTGCGGACGACATCAACATCCATGGTCGCAAAGTGATGATTTTCACTATTTGTTAGATTCTTGGCTAATAGAATCAAACCAGCACAAGTTCCAAAAACAGGAAGACCACTGGTGATTTTGCGTTTTAATTCATCGAATAAGTCCAAATCATGGAGTAATTTCCCCATGGTGGTGCTTTCACCACCAGGAAGAATCAAACCATCAAAGTCTTTTTCCAAATCAGATTTTTGGCGAATTTCAAAATAATCAATTCCCATTCGTTCTAAAACTTGTTCATGCTCTAAAAAGGCTCCTTGGAGAGCTAAAACGGCAATGCGCAAGTTTATTTACCTCGTTCTGCCATTAATAATTTGATTTCTTGTTCGTTAATGCCAACCATGGCTCCGCCAAGGTCTTCACTTAATTCCGCAAGCATTTTTGCATCTTTATAGTTTGTGACGGCTTTCACAATCGCTTGGGCACGTTTTTCTGGATTGTTGGATTTGAAGATTCCGGACCCAACAAACACACCTTCGGCACCTAGTTGCATCATTAAAGCAGCATCAGCAGGAGTGGCAATGCCACCAGCAGCAAAATTAACAACTGGAAGTTTTCCATGTTTGTGAACATAAAGTATCATATCCATAGAAACCATTAATTCTTTTTGCAAGCGATATAATTCATCTTCCCGCATGGATTGGACACGGCGAATTTCACCTTGGATTAAGCGCATGTGACGCACTGCTTGAATGATGTCACCAGTTCCTGGTTCACCTTTTGTTCTTATCATGGAAGCTCCCTCAGAAATTCGACGTAAGGCTTCTCCTAAATCTTTGGCTCCACAAACAAAAGGAACTTTAAAATTCGTTTTATCAATGTGATTGATATCATCAGCTGGTGATAATACTTCACTCTCATCGATGTAATCAATCTCTAAGGCTTCTAGAATTTGTGCTTCTACAAAATGGCCAATTCTAACTTTTGCCATAACGGGAATGGATACTGCTTCTTGAATTGATTTGATCATTTTTGGATCACTCATACGTGATACTCCACCAGCTGCACGAATATCCGCTGGAATACGTTCTAGTGCCATGACGGCACAAGCACCTGCTGCTTGCGCAATTCTTGCTTGGTCTGGAGTGGTGACGTCCATAATGACACCACCCTTTAACATTTGGGCTAGTTGTTTATTTAATTCATAACGATTATTGTCCATTTTATCCTCCTTCATTGACTAACAATGGATTTTACTTTATAATTATATCATAATCTGATATTAATAAAAGACTCAGTTTATACAAAAACAATAATATCAGTTGGAGGAAGTATGTTAACATTCTATCCCAATAAACAGTCCAATCTACCGTTATATCGTCAACTTTATTTGTTTATTAAAATGCAAATTCAAACAAGACAATTACAAACCTTTGAGAAAATGCCTTCAAAAAGAGCATTGGCAAATCATTTAAAATTAAGTCAAGTCACCATTGATACGGCTTACCAGCAATTGGTTGTAGAAGGCTATTTAAAAGCAAGACCCAAAAGTGGGTTTTATGTAGAACCATATGATCAACCGATTGTAATAAAAAAAGAACTTGTAAAACCAAGTTATGAGCCCAAAAAACAGCCTCAATATGAGTATGCTTTTCAAACCAATGTCATAGATGAATCTTTGTTTCCGAATCAGCTTTATGCGAAAACAATACGAGAAGTCTTAAGTCAACAGCAAATTGGAGCCAATCGTTTTGAAACCAAAGGAATTGAAAAGTTAAGAGAAGAGATTGCGAAATACTTAAATCGATTTCGTGGTATTGTTTGTCATAGTGATCAAATTGTAATTGGTGCTGGAACAGAATCACTTCTTGCTTTGCTTATTCCTTTGTTAGGAACAAAATTACATTATGCAATGGAAAATCCAGGTTATCCTAAGATTGCGGAAATCTTTCACAATTGGAATATTGCTTTTTCTCCGATTGATTTAGATGAATTTGGGTTAAAAGTAGAAGATTTGACAATGCATCAAGTAGATAGTATTCATGTGACACCATCACATCAATTTCCTATGGGAATTGTGATGCCATTGCAAAGACGACTGGAATTGTTAAACTGGGCCAAACAAAGCGCTCATCGTTATATCATTGAAGATGATTATGACAGTGAGTTTCGTTATGTCGGACAACCAATTCCAGCATTGCAATCACTGGATCACTTTGATAAAGTCATTTACATGAATTCCTTTTCCAAAAGTTTGGCACCATCACTGCGGATTAATTATATGGTGCTTCCTAAATCGTTGGTTGAGCCATTTCATAAGCTTTATGCACATCATAGTTGTGCCGTTTCTTATTTAGACCAATTGGTGCTGGCAAAGTTTATGGAAGCAGGACATTTTGAACGACACTTAAATCAAATGCGCAAAATATACCGAACAAGGCTTGAGACATTTCAAAAAACTTTTGTTTTTTGTGGTTTTGATCAAGTGTTTACTTTATCAGGGTTTGATGCTGGGTTGCATTTTTTAATGGTTGCAAAAACGCTTGATGAGGATTTGCTTACAACAATGGCGAAAGAACATGGTATTTTAATTCGCGGATTAAGAGAGTTCATGTTTCGTCCTGTTTCTTATCCAAGTACGTTGGTGATTGGTTATTCTGGATTACAAGACGAGCAAATTATTGTGGCGTTAAAAAAATTAAGACATATTTGGGCATCGTTCTTGACATGAGATGAAAATATGTTACAATAGTATTAGAATGAATATAAAGATAGAATGAGTCTAAAAATATGAATCAAAAACATTTACAAGAACAATTGGTTAAATTTCAAATTCAACCTTCTTTGCAACGATTGCAAGTACTGGCTTATTTGGTCAGTCATTTTCATCCAACGGCAGAAGAAGTGTATACTGATTTACAAGAAGAGCTTGGAACGATCTCCAAAGCCACAGTCTACAATACTTTAAATTTATTTGTTGCGCAAGGTTTGGTCAAACAAGTATCGATTGATGAGCGACAAATGCACTACGACATCATTACCAGTGACCATGGTCATTTTCAATGTGAAGTGTGTGGAGAGATTTATGATTTTCCTATTTCTCAATCGGAAATTTCTGAATCTCCGATTGCTGATTTTCAAATCAATCAAAAATATGTTTATTTAAAGGGCACATGTGCCCGATGTATCAAAAAATAATGTTCAGGAGGTAAGTAATGAACGAAAACATCCGTATGCCATTAATTGGCGATCAAGCTCCAGCTTTTCAAGCTGTTACGACTCAAGGAGTCATCAATTTTCCCGAAGATTACAAAGGAAAATGGGTTATTTTATTTTCTCATCCCGCTGACTTTACACCAGTGTGCACAACCGAATTTATGACTTTTGCCTCAATGGCAGATGAATTTAAGGCATTAAACACCGAATTAATCGGGTTGAGTGTCGATTCTTTGTATGCTCACATTGCTTGGCTACGTAAGGTCAATGAATTAGAATGGAATGGCATGAAAAATGTAGAAGTGAAATTCCCATTAATCGAAGACATTAAAATGGAAGTTGCCAACAAATTTGGTATGATTCAAGGGCAATCTACAACGCAAGCGGTTCGTGCTGTGTTCTTTATTGATCCACAAAATGTCATTCGTACCATCCTTTATTATCCTGCAGCCATTGGCAGAAACTTTGATGAAATCAAACGTGTTATTCTAGCATTACAAAAAGCCGATCGTGATCATGTCGCAACACCAGCCAACTGGCGTCCTGGTCAAGACACCATCATTCCAACTGCTGGATCATGTGGTACAGCAAAAGAACGCATGGAATCCAAAGACGAAGACAAATATTGTTTGGATTGGTTCTTGTGCTTTAGAAAAGAAAAGAAATAATTGGTTCAAGAAGATGAGTTTTAGGCTCATCTTTTTTTCTTTACAATTGTGATTTTAATGGTTATAATGACAAAGGAAAGAGATTTAGTGAAGGTAATGCCATGAGAATTGATTTGTTTGAAGAATTTTATAAAACCAAACAGTTACCAGATGCCGATTTATTGTTGGGAAAAAGCATTTTAGAAGATGCGAAAAACATGTTAAGTGATCAAATAGATTTTGATACGATATCAATTTCTGAGTTAAAATGTATCATTGCATCATTTCATCAACAAAAGCGTGCTAATATCCCTACTTTTGTTGCGCTTATGCGTTATTTTCGTTTGATTAAACGCAATGATTTATTTATTTTGCTAACGCAATATACAGGAGGGATTGATGTTGTAGAAAACATCATCAAACGAGCTAAACAAAATGGGATAGAAGAAAAAGCCATCCTTGGTGATTTAACCATTCCTCCTCTTGGGTCAAGTCCTGAGGAATTAAGCAACTTTACTTCGCAATTTATCCAAAACTTGCAAACAAAATTTGATGAGCAAACAATCAAATTCATCTTATCAGGAAACAATCATGGCATCCCAAAAGAGGCGTTTGCCAATGAAATCAAGTTTTACCAAGAAGCCAAATGTTTTACTTCATATTTACAAGATCTTCATGAACGCAAAATCAAGGAATTGCAACAACATCTAAATCGAAAAACCGTTTGGTTTGAACAAGAAGTGACCGAAGAAATGATTGCTTTTGTAAGAAGCAATCAAGAAATTTTGTCAGGTGTTTTAGAGAATGATATCTTATATCAAACAAAAATTCCTTATGATACGTCAAAATACTTAGCAGCAAAGACAAAAGAAGAACGAGCTTATTATGCTTGCCATTGTCCGTTTGCAAGAGAAGCGTTAAAAAGAAATCGCGATAACATTTCACCTCTTTGGTGCTATTGCAGTGCTGGGTTTGAAAAAGTTCTCTTTGAAGTGTTGTTTGATCAAACCTTATCTGTTACTTGTCTTAACTCTGTTCTAAATGGCGATGATTATTGTCGTTTTGCCATTGATTTAAGTCAAGTAAATTACAAGAGATAGGACAATGAATATGACCATATTAGAGTTTCCTTCGCTTCCTTCCACAAGTCTTTTTTTAAAAACGCATTATGAAGATTTTCCTTCGTGGACGTTTGTTAGAACCGACTATCAAACACAAGGCTATGGACAACAAAAGCGGATTTGGGAAAGTGAAAAAGACCAAAATTTACTTTGTTCGCTTTTGCTTAAGCCAACAACGTTTATTGATATAAATGATATAAAAAAACAAATTCTGATTTTATTACAACAATTTTTTGAACAAAAAGGTGTTTTTCCTAGGTTTAAAGAGCCCAATGATTTCTATGTGAATGATGCAAAATTATGTGGCATTCTCATCGAAACAAAAACGCAAGACGAAGCTTTTTTATATATTGTTATTGGATTTGGGCTCAATGTTAATCAAGAAATATTTCCTAGTTTCAATGCCACTTCTCTGAAAGCAATCACCCAAAAATCTTTTTCTATCCAAGATCTCTTTTTAGAATTTACGAATTTATTATATCAAAACTTAACTTTATAAGGTCGAAAGCAACTGCTTCGGCCTTTTTAAAATGAAAAAGACTTTACTTTAAAGATATTTGTGGTAAAATATTTTTAGTTTAGTTTGCATATCAAAGTATTTTGCATCATAAAGTAAAGAAGGAAAAACAATGAATATAAAAGACATCCAAACCATCATGAAAGACTTTGAAAAATCCTCATTAATGGTTTTAGAACTAGAAACAGATGATTTTAAGCTAAAATTATCAAAAAATAAAACCGATGGGTTTGTTGTGATAAAAGAAGAACAAACAACAGAAGCGAAGAATACAATCAAAGAGCCTAACTATGACAAAACACCTGTTTTGTCACCTTTGGTTGGGACTTTTTATTCCAACAATGACAAAGGACCGCTTGTTAGTGTTGGTAAAAAAATAAACAAAGGTGATGTTGTTGGCATTATCGAAGCCATGAAAATCTTTAATGAGATCACAGCACCAACGGATGGGGTTGTGACGGAAATTTTAGTGGCCAATGGTAGTGTTGTTGGCTTTCATGATGTGCTGATGATGATTGGACCAGAACATGAAAAGTAAAATATTAATTGCCAATCGTGGAGAAATCGCTCTTCGGATCATTCGTGCATGCAAAGAATTGGGATTACGAACCGTTTCGGTGTTTTCTACCATTGATAAAAACAGTTTGCATGTGAAATGGGCGGATGAAGCTGTTTGCATTGGGAATGCTAGTGCCAGCAACAGTTATTTAAATATGCAAAACATTTTAAGTGCTGCAATTGCCACAGGATGTGATGCCATTCACCCAGGTTATGGGTTTTTATCCGAAAACAGTATGTTTTCAGAAATGGTTGCCAATTGCGCACTAACATTTATTGGACCAAAGGCCAAATCCATGATGATGATGGGAAACAAGGTAAAAGCAAGAAAACTAGTCAGTGATCTTGGGATTCCTGTTATCCCAGGTAACTTTGATGCCCTTAAAAATGTAGAAGAAGCTATTAGTTTCGCCAATGAACTAGGATACCCAGTTTTATTAAAAGCTTGTTTGGGTGGTGGGGGAAAGGGTCTAAGTCTTGCTAATTCCGAAAGTGAATTAAGGCAAGCCTTTTTTAAAACATCAAAAGAAGCTTTGGCTAATTTTGGTAGTGGTGATTTGTATTTAGAAAAATTCTTAACCAATCCCCATCATATCGAAATGCAAGTGTTTGGCGATGCTTTTGGGAAGATTGTTTGCCTTGGGGAACGTGATTGCTCGATGCAACGTCGCAATCAAAAAATGATTGAAGAAACCCCTTCGCCTTTTTTAAATCAAGAATTACGAGAAACTTTAAAACAAGCAGCAAAAAAGATTGCGAAGGCCATCCAATATGAAAATGCTGGCACTGTGGAATTCTTAGTTGATGATCATAAACAATTCTATTTTATGGAAATGAATATGCGCCTACAAGTTGAACACCCGATTACGGAAATGGTGACGGGAATTGACCTCGTGAAAGAACAAATACGTGTTGCTTATGGCAATCCCTTGTCATTTTCGGAAGAAGATATCACAATCACTGCTCATGCCATTGAATGCCGTGTGACGGCAGAAAATGTCATGGATGGTTTTATTCCTACACCAGGAAAAATCACAAATGTGTTTTTCCCAGGAGGGTTTGGGGTTCGCGTGGATACACACATTTACCCTGGTTATGAAGTATCCCCTTTTTATGATTCTTTGTTAGCAAAACTGATTGTTGTTGCACCTACTAGAAGAGAAGCAATACGCAAAATGCGCATTGCTTTAGAACAATTTGTGATTGAAGGGGTTGACAATAATATTGAATTTCAATATTTAATTATGCATAATCGCGACTTTATTAGAGGACAATATGATGTTTCTTTTATTGGCCGTTTTTATTTGTTTGTAAAGGATGAGAGTTATGAAAGATATTTTAGATGAACGCAAAAACAAACTCGAAACTTTCCATAAAGATGTTCGCAAACAAAAAACCAATCTTGAACAAAAAGATATTCCTGAAGGATTGTTTGTAAAGTGTGAACAGTGTCAAACTGCCATTTTTGAAAAAACATTAGAGTTAAATGCGTTTGTTTGTCCTTCTTGTGGTTATCATTTTAAAATCACTGCAGATCTAAGATTATCCTATATTTTGGATCAAGATAGCTTTCAAGAACTTGATGTTGATTTATCGTCGCTTAATCCTTTAGAAATGGAAAATTATTCCGAAAAACTTGAACAAGCTAAGAAACAAACGCAGTTGAAAGAAGCTTTTAAGGGTGGTTTGGGGTTGATAGAAGGAATTTCTGTTGCCATCGGTGTTTTAGATAGTGGGTTTATTATGGGGAGTATGGGAAGTGCTGTTGGCGAAAAAATCACGCGTTTGATTGAATTTGCCACCAAAGAAAAACTTCCTTTAGTCCTTTTTTCGGCTTCTGGTGGTGCAAGAATGCAAGAAGGCATTTTGTCGTTAATGCAAATGGTGAAAACAACCGCAGCTCTTAATTTGTTTTCACAAGCCAGATTGTTTTACTTAAGTGTGTTAACAAACCCCACTACAGGTGGGGTAGCTGCAAGTTTTGCTTCTTTGGGGGATATTGTGATTTCGGAAAAATCATCGTTAATTGGTTTTGCTGGTGCTAGAGTGATCAAGCAAACGATTAACCAAGATTTACCAGAAGGCTTTCAAACCGAAACGTTTGCGCTTGCCCATGGGCAAATTGATCTCATTTGCCATCGTCATGATTTGAAAAAAACAATTGCGAACCTTTTAAGAATGCACGCAAGGAGCGATTATGAATAAACAAGATCTTGCTTGGGAAAAAGTGCAATTAGCTAGGCACATAAAACGTCCAACCAGTCAAACCCTCATCAAAGAGTTGTTTCCTGATTTTATTGAGCTACATGGTGATCGCTTGTTTTCTGATGATGCCTCGATCATTGGTGGCATTGCGACATTTAATGGTCAGCCAATCACCGTCATTGGTGAAGAAAAAGGCTATAATACAGATACCAAAATTAAACATAATTTTGGAATGCCGCATCCAGAAGGATATCGAAAAGCCAAACGCTTGTTTTTCCAAGCGGAAAAATTTCATCGTCCCATCTTCTTAATTGTAGATACTCCAGGAGCTTATCCTGGTATCGGTGCCGAGGAAAGAGGACAAGCCGAAGCCATTGCTTCTAATATTCAGTCTTTAATGAAAGTGAAAACACCGGTTTTTGTTGTTATTTTAGGTGAAGGTGGTTCTGGTGGAGCTCTAGCAATTGGGGTTGGGGATTATGTCATGATGTTTGAAAACAGCATTTTTTCGATTCTTTCGCCCGAAGGCTTTGCTTCTATCGTTTATAAAGATAGCAATAAAGCCAAAGAAGCAGCAGCAATGATGAAATTAACCGCAGCAGATTTGTTTGCTTTGCAAGTGATTGATGAAATATTACCAGAAGGTGAGGGACTTCATCTCGATTATTCTGTTGGCTTTTCTTTTTTGAAAGAAAAATTGAAACAGTTATTATTACAATACAAACAAAT
>CAZYFI010000051.1:0-9547 GCA_964646985.1 uncultured Bacteroidales bacterium | reverse complement strand
TATAAAAAAAATAGCCCTATAAATCAAACAGATTTACAAGACTGTGTCTTTTTTTATCGTGTCCGATTTACAGGGTATATTTTAATATCGTGCAATACCTTTATTTTATGGAATCAAAAACAAATTCTCCCATGAAAAGTAGGATGGTTCCTCTTTTAGGATTATATAAAAATAAAATAATAAACAAGTCCCACAATAGTAACCAAATTTAGTGTAAAAAAGTTGACAGCATTATTAGAAATAAATTTCAAACCCATTGTTGGTTTTTCACTTTGTGTTTTTTCTTCTACTAGATCACCAGAATCATTTCGGTATTTTCTTTGTAATGAGGCTCCTAAAATGCTATCAATAATCGTACCAAGAACACCAAGGATAAACACAAATACCAGTTCTTTGAAAGAATAATCTATGAGAACAAATAATGAAATCAATAAACTTCCCATTATCCCGGCAAAAATTCCTAGTAAGGTTACCCCTCCCGATAATCCTTTGGGAAATTCTTTCCATGTTAAGATGTGAAATGCCTTTTGGGAACTTAACATTCCTATTTCTGAAGATATCGTGTCAGCTGCTGCAGCTGCAAACACAGCAAAACTTAATAAAATGAAATAATCTTGAGTAGGAAAAAATTTGAATAGCCAAGCAAGCACAAGGGCAGGAAAACTATTCGCAATGACTTGTTTCCATGTCCGTGCTCCGCCTTTTTCTTGTCTTTGTTCAGCCACAATTTTTGATGTGTTTTTTATTTTGCTCGCAATGCTTCCTAATAAGAAAAAGGCAATGAGTGCCAACGCAACCCAAGGGCCAATGAAAGAATAAAGAGTCAGAGCAACAAGCAATGCTGTTGCAATCCCTGATACCGTGATTGCTTTTGCTTTGTATGCTAAGAGCAAGACAGCAAGAGCAAACACCATATATAAGGATAAATATAAATGTCCATATTGGAATAAAAGCGTTGCAAAAACAGCAGATCCAATTGGAAGGGTTAAATTATCACAACCATTTTTTCCTGTTAATTCAATAAACGCTGAAAAGAATCCAGTCAAAACTGCAATCGCAAGAATTGTCCATAAACTTTGAGTTGCCATGTTTTGCTTGCCATTAAAAAAGTATAAAGCAAGGGCTGTAATCAAAAATGAAAAAAATACAACCGTAAGACTTCCTGCTATACTTTTGTCTTGTGCAAAAGCAAACGGCTTTCTTTTCCCCCATTTTTTTCCAACAATGGCTGCAAAGCCATCACCATAAGCCATGGTTAACACGCCAATAAAAGGCAATACGGGCCATTTCAACAAGAACCCAAGCAATGTCAAGAAAGTTAAACTAATCGCGTAATAAACCGTACCATAACTTTCATCATCTCTTTCCATTGCCTTGAAAATTTTATATTTTGTACTTAAATAATTTACAATAATGAAGGAAAAAGGGACTAAAATAGCTGCCCATAATTGATCAAAATAAAGCAGAATAAAAACCCAATTCCCTACAATAATATGAACAAATTTACGTGAGTTTTCAGAGGCCCCTTTTGTAAAGCGAGCAATGAGTGTTGCTGCCCCTAAAACAGCAAAGACAAAAGCAAACGATATCAATAATCCAATAACATTATCATTCATATATCATCCTTTATATGTTCCCTAATTTTTGTTTGACTTGTTTAATAATCTGATTGCGAACTGTTTTTGTAGTATAACATCGTTTCGTAAAACAGTTGTATTGATTGACACGAACAGCATCCATAATCGCCTTGTATACTTCAGCAGCTGCCATAAGCGGAAGCCTTGCTTCTTTCATAAAATATGAGATATATTTTTCATAGTTTTGATAGTATTGATTAGAAATAGAAGCCAAATATTCCCACAAGGCAATTATATTATCATGAACAACAACTTCTTCTGTTGTAATTGATAAGGCAAATAAATCTTCTTTTGTAACTTGATATTCCTTTAATAAAGCAAGAGGAATATAAATTCGTTTACGCAATCTGATGTCTTCACCAATATCTCTTAAAATGTTTGTGATTTGCATCGCAATTCCCAAATCTAGTGCGGCATTTACAAAATCATTATTGTTTAAATATGATTCATCATCAACAAGAATTGGCAAAAGCATGAATCCAACCGAACCGGCTACTAACTTACAATAGGTAATCAAATCATCAAGCGTAACAATATCCAAAACAGATATATCCATACGTTGTCCATTTATTTGCATTATGAATGCTTCACTAGAAAAATGATACTTTCTATAAGTATGAACAAATGCTTCCCACCATGGTAATTCATTCACTGTAGTTGTCACAGTATTTGTTTTGTCATTTAATAAACCAATACTTACTTCTAATTCATCAAGTTTATCTAATATTTCTTTTTGATTTGCTTCTTTATTACCAAAATCAACCAAATCATCGGCATACCGATTAAATGCATACAAAGCCGCAACACTAAAAAACCGTTCTTTGGGAAGAGAAGAAAAAGCATGATAAAAACTAGTAGCTCGATTCTTCATGATTTTTTCCGCAGTTTGATAAGATTGATATAGCGTCTTGGTCACCTTATCTTTCATCGAAAGCTATCCTCTGGCTCATCTCTACGCAACTCTTCTGCACAAATGATTCCACTTTGAATCACAATCGGAACACCAGCTCCTGGATGAGTACTGCTTCCATTAAAGTACAGTCCTTTTGTTGTTTTTGATTTGGCTTGAGGACGCCAGTGGTTGCTTTGTTTTAGTGTAGGTTGAATGCCAAATGTTGCTCCGCGATATGCATTAAAGTTCTTTTCAAATTCTCGTGGAGAAAAATATTGTTCTACTTCTACTTCTTGACGTATCTTTTCTAAACCAGGAATTCTTGCAATAGAATCAAAGGCTTTTTGACGATAATAATCAATCGTTTTATCATCCCATTCATATTGAGCGGTTACGCACTCTGACACAGGAACCAAAACATAAAAACTTGATTTTCCTTCTGGAGCCATATCTTTGTCTGTTTGTGAAGGAACGTGTAAATAAATAGATGGATCTTTGATTAATCTACCATCAAAAATACTATCCAAATTATCATCTAGTTCTTCTGAAATAATAAATGTATGGGTTGCAAGTTTTGGATAAGTTTTATTTACTCCCCAATAAAACACCAAACAAGAACAAGAATAATCCATATTATCTACTTTTTCTGGTGTGTATTTTCCTCGTGCTTTTGGTTCTTTCACCAACTTCGAAATGGCATATGGAAAATCAGCATTGCAAACAACATAATCAGCAAGATATGTTTTATTATTTACAACAACGCCTTTTGCTTCTTTATTCTCAATTACAATTTCATTGACTTCATGATTGTAATGTATTTTGCCACCTAATTCTTGAAACAATCGTTCCATAGCTAAGGCCATGGCATGCATTCCACCTTTGAGGAAATGAACACCATATAATATTTCAATCATTGGGATAATATTATATAAAGATGGCCCTTTTTTTGGTGATACACCGATGTATAATGTTTGAAAACTAAACATATGTTGCAAATCTCCATCAGGCATAAACTTTCCCATCATGTGATCCGCACTGTCAAATGTTTTTAATTTTAATGTCTGAGCAATCATGAACGGATTGTAAATATCACTATTCTTCCTAAAAGGTCGAGTAATAAAATGGTCTACCGCAATTTGATAACGTCGATAAATTTCACTTAAGTAATTTAAAAATCCCAAAGCATTTTTAGGACCCTTCGCTTCTACCATTTTCATCAATTCCGTTAGATCAGAACTAACACTGTAATAACGATCTTGCTTGGCTTTAAATAAGACTTCATACATTGGATCAAGTTTGGTCATTTGAATATAATCATCTGGATTTTTTCCTGCATAACGAAAAACATCACGATAAACCTCTGGCATCATCACCAAAGTCGGACCAACATCAAAAGTATGTCCGCCAAATTTCAGTTGATGCATCTTACCACCAGGTATGGCATTTTTCTCGAAAATTTCTACTTGATACCCATCTTTTTGCAAACGGATTGCAGTCGTTAAGCCAGCAACTCCGGCCCCAATAACAATTATTTTTTTGTTCATTTATTATTTTCCCCTTTTTTTATATTGCTTCATTTTACCATATTTAATACATTTTTGTTTGTTTGTTATCCTTTTTTTATTTTATTGTCACAATATGTTTTCTAATAAAAAAACTGATTTCACTGAAAAATCAATTTTTTAAAAATAACCCTTCATTGATTCATAAATGGCGGAGGAGAAGGGATTTGAACCCTTGCACCGTGTTATCGATCTGCTCGCTTTCGAGACGAGTCCCTTCAGCCACTTGGGTACTCCTCCATGCATTGTTTTAGTGATTAATATATTTATAAAAGGTTTGAACTACTTCAATTAGTTCATCGTCAAGATATGGATAAGCACTTGCTTTCAATTCTTCGGGAATTCCATAATAAGCTTCCGCAAGATTTCCTGTGATTGCCGCCAAAGTATCACTGTCACCACCAATAGATATGGCATTGCGAATGGCATCTTCAAATGAATAAGATTCCAAAAAAGCAACAATTGCCTGAGGAACAGTACCTTGACAAGATTCATCAAAGGAATAATTGTTTCGAATTTGATCTAAATGAAAATCAAGAGAATAATAATCTGCTTCAATCATGCTTTTCATTTCCGTAAAAGGTGTTTTGTTTTTCGCAAGCACCATCAAACGAGCAATTGCTTCTGCACCCTTCAATCCTTCAGGATGATTATGAGTGATGCTCGTTACTTGATGGGATAATGCAATTGCTTCTTCTTCGGTTGATGCAATCAACCCAACAGGGCCAATTCGCATGGCAGCACCATTTCCATAACTCCCATATGGCTCAGGTTTTTCGCTCATGAGCCATCGATAAAAATAGCCTCCATACCCAGCATGGGGATAGGCTTTTCCAAAGTATCGCATTTGTTCGATTGCTCTTTGACTTAAAATGCGGTAATCGCCTTGGCAATCTAAAATAGCACGCCCAATAGCAATTGACATAATAGAATCATCGGTAAAAAAACAATTGGTTGTAAATAAAGTAAACTCTTTGCTTTTGTGATTATACCACTCAAATCTAGAACCAACAATATCACCAATTATGGCTCCTAACATGATTTTGTCCTTTCTTAAATTGATTTGTTTTCTAGCAAAAGTAATTTTCTTCCAAGTTTTTTATCCAACCTACTTATGGCCCAAATAAACCCAACAAAAACAACACACAACAAAACAACATTCAAAATGACTCGATTCCAACCTAATTGATCAACATCTAAAAATGGATAAGGATAATAAGTTAATACTTCTTGACCCATATTTTGCAAAGGTTCTCCTACTTCTGCTCTAATCATAATAAATACAAAATAGAGAAGTGGATAAATCAACCAAAAAATCGCTTTTTTAAAAACTGCTTTCCCTTTTTTGCAGAACAAGAAATAATCACCAATCGTTAAGATGGGAACAATATAATGCAATAAAATATTGCCAATGGCAAACTTAATGCCTTCCCACTCAAATCCTTGAGAAAAAGTGTAACCATTTAATAAAGTTGCATAAACCAAAAAAGTAATCAAGATGATGTAGGCATTGCCCAATTGAATAAGCGGAGAAATCGAACCAGGTTCGCCTTTTTCACCATGGTGGGTGAATAGTCTAATGTCTTTGACTAATAAAATGAAACTAACAATAATCGTAATAATGTTGCTTTGAATGGTGTAAAAATATAACAATTGCATCGGAAAAGTAGTCACTTCATTCATAATGACCAATTGAATTCCCAGCAATCCAAAGGCAACAATTGCTAAACGGACAAATAAAGAAAACATTCTGTTTTTAATCAACATAAGATGAATCCTCATATAGGATATTATATCAAAAAAACAACATTTCTTCAATATGGTCCATCAAAAAAGACTCCAAATGGAGTCTTTTTTTTAGATGTGCTTTTCTTTTGGAATAAAGTTGCTTCGCATTTTCCCAACCAAAGCAATCCGTTCTTCAGCAAACTTGTTGGCTGCAAGTTGTGTGTTGATTTTATGTTTCTTGGCATAATCAAAAATAACCAATAAACGATCATATATTTGTTTGATAATTTTTAATGTTCGTTCTCGGTTGTATGGAGGAGTAAATTCTTGATATACATTGACTACACCACCAGCGTTGATGACATAATCAGGGGCATAAAGGATGCCCTTATTCATTAGCATATCTCCATGAACTTTTTCATCAAGCAATACATTATTGGCAGCACCAGCCACAATTTCACATTGCAACTGTGGAATGGTATCGTTGTTCAAAATTGCGCCAACGGAATTTGGTGAGAATACATCACATTTTACTTTATATATTTCATCACATTTTACCGCTGTTGCTTTGAAGTCTTTTACAACTTTGTCAACTCGATCTTTCTTTATATCAGAAACAATCAATATTGCGCCTTCTTCATGTAAGTATTCACAAAGAGCATAACCTACAGCACCAAGACCTTGAACGGCAATCACTTTCCCTTGCAAACTATCATCTTGCCATTTTTCTTTTGCACAAGCTTTAATTCCCCAATATACTCCATATGCCGTGACAGGAGAAGGATTTCCCGACATATCAGCACGACCATTTACATAATTGGTTTCCATCATTAAATAGTCAACGTCAAATTCGCTAATATTCATATCTTCGCCAGTGTAAAAGCGACCGCCTAAAGATTGAACATAACGACCATATGCTCGTAAATATGCCTCTGTTTTCACTTTTGTTGGATCACCAAGCAATACCGTTTTTCCTCCACCGCAATTGCATCCAGAAGCAGAGCATTTATATGTCATTCCTCTTGATAATCTCACAACATCAAACAAAGCATCTTCTTCGTTTTCATAATGAAATAATCTTGTTCCTCCAATTGCGGGTCCTAGGGTCGTATCATGAATGGCCGTAATTCCCTTTAACCCTGTTGTTTTATCATAAAAATAAATAATTTGTTCATGACCAAATTTTTCCATGTAATCAAAAACTTTCATGTAATCCTCCATATTCTTAATAAGTTTTCGGTTTTTCTTGGCTTGTCAATACCCGAAGCGCTCCCAAAGCGAGCGATAACATTTCATTTTCTCCAGGATAAACAAGTACTTGACCAAGGAATTTAATACGTTCGATTAAGTGCGAGATCAAATATGGTTCATAAGCCATACCTCCCGTTAATACAATGTAATCAAAGTCGCCTTTAAAAATGGTTGCACATGCACCAATTTCCTTCGCAATCTGATAAATCATTGCCTCGTAAATGAGTTTTGCTTTCTCATCACCGTCTTGTATTCTTCTTGCAACCTCTTGAGCATCGTTTGTTCCTAAATATGCAACAAGCCCTCCTTTTCCATAATTCATTCTTTTGATGTCATCAAGAGTATATTGACCAGAAAAACAGAGATTGTATAATGGCCCTAAAGGTACCGATCCACTTCGCTCTGGAGACATTGGACCGTCACCATCTAAGGCATCATTCACATCAATCACACGGCCCAAATAGTGAGCGGCCACACTAATGCCACCACCTAAATGAACAATGATCATCTTTAAATCTTCATATTGTTTGTTTTTGTCTTTCGCTACCTGCCTGCCAATTGCTTTATGATTCAATGCATGAAAGATGCATTGTCTTTCAATGATGGGCATGCCAGAAATTCTTGCAATAGGCTCCATTTCATCAACCGCTACTGGATCTACAATAAACGAAGGGATATGATACTCTTCTCCTATTTCATGAGCAATCAATGCCCCTAAATTTGAAGCATGCTCTCCACGTTTTGCTTGTCTAAGATCAGAAAGCATGGTTTCATTGATAAAGTAAGTCCCGCTTTGCATTGGTCTTAGCATTCCACCACGCCCACATACAGCATGCAGGGTTGATAAATCAAATCCTTTATCCTGCAAACTTGATAAAATCATTTGCTTTCGAAAATGAAACTGTGAAGCTACATCTTGAAACGATTGTATCATTTCTGTTGGGTGACTTATTTTGATTTCTAATATGCTTTGTTCGTTTGAAAAGACAGCAATTTTTGTTGATGTCGATCCTGGATTAATTACGAGAATCAAATAATCCAAAATTATCCCTCCTTCTAAGTTGATAAGAAAAAGAAATCGCTTCCATGAATATTATACTTGAAATTGGCTGATAACTCAAATACTATTTTCATAAAGAAAGAAAGGATTTGTATCAAAATCCTTTCTTTTAAACTACATATTATTTATATTGACAACCAATTTTCCATTTACAAAAACATGTGTTGGAGTAGACATATAGTGGAGTGGATGTCCGTTCCAAATGACGATATCGGCATCTTTTCCAACTTCAATGCTTCCTACACGATTGGCAACCCCAATGATTTTTGCAGCATCAATGGTGACTGCTTTGAAGGCATCCAATTCACTCAATCCATTTCGAACAAACAAACCAACTTGTGTCAAAGCGTTTGCACAATGAATCACTGGATGATCGGTCATGATAGCAAATTCAATGCCTGCTTCCTTTAACACTTGCGCAGATTTGAATGATTTATTGCGTAATTCATATTTTGATTTTGAGCCTAATGTTGGCCCAATAATGACTCTCTGATTGTGAGCTTTCAAATAATCAGCAATCAAATACCCTTCGGTTGCATGCTCTATCGTTGCGTTTAGTTGAAATTCTTCAATGATTCTAATTGCGGTTACAATATCATCTTGTTGATGGGCATGAATCTTCACCATAAACCCATCAAATACTCTTGATAGAGATTCCCATTTTAAGTTCACTTCTGGCTTTGCAACATCTTTTCCTTCAGAACAATCTTTTAAATATTTATCTTTTTTGGCTTTATACTCTCTTGCTTTCATTAAACTTTCACGCATAATGGCTGCCGATGCCATTCTTGTTGTTGGGCTTTGCCCTTTTGAATGAAAAACACGTTTTGGATTCTCTCCTAAGGCCATTTTAATGGCTGATTCTGAAACCACTACCATATCATCAATTGTTTTTCCAAAAGTTTTGATGATGCAAAATACTCCGCCAATGACATCAGCGCTTCCTGGTCCTGTTGCAACGGTGGTCACGCCAGCTTCTAGTGCTTCTTTAAAAGCAACATCTTGTGGCTTAACAGAATCAATAGCACGAAGTTCAGGAAATACAGGAGCCGTTGCTTCATTTCCATCAGCACCTTCAAAACCAATTGCTTCTTCAAACAAGCCAATGTGACAATGTGCATCAACCAATCCTGGAGTCACTATCTGACCTTTGGCATCGATTACTTCAGCTTCGGGATAGTCTTCTTTCATGAAATGACCAATTGCCTGGATAACTTTATTAGAAATAAGGATATCTACCATTTCAAAATTAATTTCGGCCATGCTCACTAAGTTTGCGTTTTTAATTAAAATCATTTTATTTCTCCTTTTTTATAATTTAAGTATACTAAATAATGAAAAGAAAAGCAAAATAAAATGCCCATTAAATGGGCATTTTTCTTAGTTTGTTCGATTGATTAAATCTAGATTAATCTTT
>CAZYFI010000050.1:342-9863 GCA_964646985.1 uncultured Bacteroidales bacterium | reverse complement strand
CTCCAAATTTGATTCTATTATAATACATATATCGATGATTGTCAATATGAAAAAGAGAGCATTTGCTCTCCTATTTTAACTTTGCAATGATATCTTGTACCAATTGATCGATTTGTTGTTCCCGGTTTTTATTTTTCCATTTGATTGCACCCATAAATGTAAATTCACAATGAAGTTTTTCTAAAGAAGCCTTCATATACTTCATTGCTTGATTCGGACCGCACCATTGAAACGGTAAGAATTGGGTTACAAAACCATAAACTTGTTTGTTGGTTTCTTGAAAATCATCCATCAAAAACTTTTTAAATGGAGCTGACAAAGCAAATCCTCTAATGGGAGAGGCAAAGATGAAAGTATCAAACTGACTCAATTCCAAATGGTTGTTTAATACAACTTTTCGGAAATCCATTTCTTCATTTTGCTCGGTTTCAATACGTTGTATTGAAACATCAAAATGTAATTCTTGTAGTTTGTTTGCTAAATTTTGGGAAACCAAGAACGTATTTCCCGTGTAAGAATAGACAATAATTGCGATTTTCATATAACCTCCAGATCAATGAAAAAATGAAAAAAATGTTTTGTGTCACCTTGTTGACAAATAAAAAATAGAGAATATACTAATGATGTAGTAAGTTTTCTTGGTAAAAAAGGAGGCGAAAACTATGGCAAAAGAAGTTAAAAAAGCTCCAGTTGTAAAACCAGCTGAACCTGTTAAACCAGTTGTAAAACCAGCTCAACCTGCTCCTAAAAAGAAATAATTAGGATGTAATAAACCCAACATTTGGATTTTTAAGGGTTATCATCAATTTGATGATAATCCTTTTTTTATTTTAAGACACCAAATACAATTTTAGACCATGACTCAAGGTTTTCGTAGTTTTCTGGCAATTGGATTTCTTCTTGATGCAGCCAAAATCCACTCATTTTATCGGTTTCTTTGATAGTAACCTCATCTTTTGTTTCAATCAAATAAACCAAACCTAGATGCACCAAACTAACATCAGTGGAAAAATCAACCAACAACCCTAAAAATGTCTTTTTCTCATGATGAAAGAAAAACAATTCTTCTTCTAATTCTCGAATCATCCCCATTTTGATGATTTCATCAAGAGGTCCATCTTCTGGATTCAAATGCCCACCCACGCCAAGAGATATTTTATCGTGAAGCCTTGCTTCTGTTTGTTTTTTTGTTCTTTTTGTACAAAAAAAAGCATCACCCTTTTTTATGAGCACATAAGGAATGATTTGAAAACAATCATAGTTTATTTCTGCAACTTCTCTTTTCAAAAAGAACCCATTTGTTTTCACAATCTCTTGTATTTCTTCTTCTGTGATTGGATAGACGCTTGATTGTTGAAAACGTCCACTCAAACACTGTTTGGGAATGACCAATACTTCTTCCAAATTAATTGTCTCCTTGCATATGTTTTGCTTTTCTTAATGTAATCCAAAGAGGAACAATGAGAAACAGACCCACAATCCCGGCCATAATAAAGATACCATTGTTTGGTACCAAAACAAGTTCATTGAACTCATTCAAATACGTCACATCAGAATTTCTAATTGCCAACTCCCCTAAAGTAGGTCCAATGATCATGGGGATTAAAACAACAAACACCAACCTTACGCCTTGAAATAATCCAACACTGTCTTTGGGTGTTTCATCACGAACAATGGCTCCCAATACGGTCACAAGTAAAATATCACCGGCCAACAAAACGGTGCCAATCACAATCAAAGCATAGTAATTTGTAATAAAAGCTATGACAAATAAACTGAATACATAAAGCGCATAAGCGATATAAGCAAACAAGTTCTTTCCTTTTTTGTCAATGATTCTGCCAAAAACAATCCCAACCACGCTCGCACATAAAATCATGATAGCGAGCATAAGCCCATATTGAATCATACCAAAGCCTAAGTTGTGTTCAAAGTAAATCAAAATATAAGTCATAAATACTTGAAACGATATGGAAAAAATACATTGTGCAAGCAAAGCCATATATAAATATTTGTGTTTTTTTATTGTAGAAAACCGAAATCCATACAACACTTTCTCAAGATAACTTTGTGTTTCATTTCGTTCTTTTGGTTTTTCCGAGATCATAAACATAGAAATGATTCCACAAGCAACAACCAACAATCCTATGATAGCAAAGAAAACGCCATACCCTAAACTAGAAATGGCAAGTGCTCCCACGCCAGTAATGATTAACATTGCAAGCAAGGGAAAACTTCCCAACACACCTTCTACACTGGCACGATTGGTTTCATCGGTGGTTTCGGTAATCCAGGCATTGTAAGCTGCATCATTGGCAGTTGAACCAAAGAAAGTCATAATACAATCAAGCGTAATGACAACAGCAACACCGATAGTAATAATCTTTGCTTGAGGCAAAGAAGGAAATAAGGTTTCTAGAGCATCTTTCGAAACAAAAGCAAACCCTAAGGTGATCAAGCCCCAAATGATATAGCCTAAAGCAATAAACATTTTACGATTCTTCAGTTTATCAGATAACGCTCCCATAAAGATCGTCGTAATCGTAGCAACAATTCCACTAAGAGCAACCATGTTGCGAATGTCCTTCGCTGTTCCACCAATCTCGGTAAATAGGAAGGTATTAAAATAAAAATTTTCTACCATCCATGCCAATTGACCAACAAGACCTAAGATAATGATTGCTAGCCAAGTATTCTTGGCTAGCTGATTTGGTTTATTCATTTTGTTTCCTCTTCTTAAAATCGTGATTTTGTTCTAGTTGTAACAACTGTTCTTTCATATCTAGTCCACCATAAAACCCCGTCAGTTTGCCATTTGCGCCGATGACACGATGGCAAGGAACCACCAACATCAAAGGATTTCTTTTACAAGCCAAACCCACTGCTCTTGCGCCTTGGGAATGAAGCATCTTGGCAATTTCTCCATATGTTTTGGTTTTTCCATAAGGGATATCTAACATTATTTGATAAACGGACCGAAAAAACGGTGTTCCCGAAAGAGAAATCGGAAAAGTAAACTCAGTTCTTTGCAAGGCGAAATATTCGTCTAGTTGTTGTTTTACTTGTTTGATCAATGGTGTTTCAGAAATTTCTTTTTCTTTTAACTGTTCTTTTTCACATCCCAAAGATATGATGCACCCATTGTGTTCTTCAATCCAAATCGTTCCAATGGCAAAATTATATGCGAAAGCAGGCATAATTCCTCCTTAGTGTTTTTGGGCAATTTTATACTGATTGCGTCCTTCATTTTTCATTTCATATAAATATTGGTCGGCTGACTCATACAAATCAACCCATGAATTCAACTCTTTTAATTGTGCAAAAGCGCCACCACTTGAAATGGTTAACCCACACTTAAAATGATTGTTTTCATGAGTGGTAGACAAATGGGTTAAAGCATCATACAAATGATTCATTTGTTCTTTCACATCAGACAACGATACACCAGTGATTAAGATTAAAAACTCATCTCCACCTGTTCTTCCAATTGCTTCTGCTTTCATCATAAAACATTCTTGTATCGTGTTGGCAAATTTTACCAAACATTGATCACCCATTGAATGTCCATAAGTGTCATTAAATTCTTTAAAGCAATCAATATCAATGGTAATCGTATATAAATACTCCTCAGGATTATGATGAAGCTTGATATCTTGAAATGCTTTATCAATTCCCAATCGATTGTATAATTTTGTAAGTGGATCTTGTAAGCTTAGTTGCTCAAACTTCACTCTTTGCTCTTCTAATTTCTTCTCTGCATCAAGCAATCGATAGAATGTTTGGTAAATAGCTTGAGAAATGGCAATCATAAACAATTCATAAATAATCATGGTATAAACGGTATCTTTGATGGTAATCAATCCAAATGACCAAATGCCAATGATAAAAGCATTTGGGATGAGCGAAAAGACTAAAATTTCCCAAATATTAAAGATTGGTACGGCAGCAAAGACAATATAAAAAGCAAATATTGATGCCACTTTATCAGAACTATAAGCATCAAGCAAATAAACAAACCCCGCTAAACAAGTTATGACTGCCCAATATATCCAATATATCGCTCTTAATGTCCATATATTACTGACTCTTTGAATAAATTTTGAACGAGCAATCAAATAACCCACTACGCATAAACCAATAATCAATGCATAAGCCAAATAAAAATAGACCATGGACACCGTTCGATCTTGATTAAACGCATCTAAAACCAAGGCAATGACAGTGGCTAATATCATACTAATGGAAATCGGCATCAATCGACTGATATTGATTTGGGCCACATGAAATTTTGTATCATGCAAATAAAAATTAGATTGATTGTGCTCCCAATGAAAATAGGCATTTGTAATGGTTTTGATTAATTTTTTAATCCATTTTTTAAACATGAAATATCCCCCGACTAGCCATATTATACCATAATTCTCCAAAAATCATTCCTCCTTTTTTCTTTTTTACCTAAATTTGTTGTTTATGAAAATGGTTTTATTAGTGAAAATGTCCTTTTTTATCATCACAATCCATGATATAATAACAAAGGGAAATTATAAATATTTGGGAGCGACTATGACAATCGAATTTCTGGATTTCATTCAACAGTTTTTCTCGAACCCAATTCTTATGGTAACTGTCTTATTGACTTTAGGAGTTATCTTAATTAATGGGTGGACCGATGCACCAAACGCAATCGCTACTTGTATCTCTACAAAAGCCATTTCGCCACGAAATGCCATCATTATGGCAACATTTTTTAATTTTCTTGGTGTCTTTATTATGACACTCTTAAATGCTACCGTGGCCCAAACCATTTATAAAATGGTTGATTTTGGGGGAAATGCTAACGATGCTCTAGCAGCACTTTGTGCTGGTTTGGTGGGTATTGTCATTTGGGCAACACTTGCTTGGATCTTTGGAATTCCTACCAGCGAAAGTCACGCATTGATTGCGGGAATTTCTGGTGCAGCCATTGCTTTACAAAACGGATTAGCCGGAATCAACCCAAGTGAATGGGTTAAAGTATTATATGGTCTACTGTTTTCTACCATTTTAGGCTTTGGTAGCGGATGGCTCCTAGTAAAATTCATAGAATGGATTTTTAAAAAAACAGACCGCAATAAAACGAATGTCTTTTTCAAAAACGCACAAATTGCTGGTGGCGCAGCCATGGCATTTATGCATGGAGCCCAAGATGGACAAAGGTTCATGGGGGTGTTCATGCTGGGTGTATTCTTAGCCCAAGGAAATGCCGATGTCGTTAGTTTTCACATTCCCATTTGGCTTATGATTTTAAGTTCTCTTGTCATGGCATTAGGAACATCGGTAGGAGAATATCGTATCATCAAAACAGTCGGCATGGATATGGTCAAATTAAACCAATATCAAGGCTTTGCAGCAGATTTCTCTGCTGCGGGATGTCTTCTTCTCTCATCAGTTGTAGGAATTCCCGTGTCAACCACACACATGAAAACAACAGCCATCATGGGTGTTGGCAGTGCCAAACGCTTATCGAAAGTCGATTGGGGGATTGTAAAAGAACTCGTATTAACGTGGATATTAACATTCCCAGGTTGTGGTCTCATTGGTTATATTATGGCCAAGTTATTTATAACAATTTTTTAATAAAGAAAGGTAGATTATGGCAAAATTACAAGACAACTATTATTTCCAACAATTTATTAAGTTAGTGCAGTTTTCCGTGGAAGCAGCCACCTTTTTAAAAGATATCTTGCAAAACTTTGACCGAAGGACCCTCTTAGCTGATGTGCAAGCAATGCACAAAATAGAACATGCGGCAGATCTTGCTCAACATGAGTTGATGCAAAAACTAGCAAAAGAATTCATTACTCCAATTGAACGAGAAGACATCATAGCCATTTGTCAGAAAATTGATGATGTAACCGACGCCATTGAAGATGTATTATTCCGACTTTATATGTATAATGTTCAAACATTGCGTAGTGATTGTGGAGAATTCAATGATGTCATCATTGAAGGATGCAAAGCATTGAAATTAGCCATTATGGAATTTCCCAACTTCAAACGTAGCCGGGGAATTGAACCCTATATTGTAGAAGTAAACCGTCTTGAAGAAGTGGGCGATCGCATTTACATTGATGCGGTTCGTCGTCTCTTTATTGAAGAAGAAAATCCCGTTGAACTGATTGTCTGGGAAGAATTATACCACCGTTTTGAAAAATGCTCTGACTCGATTGAAGATGTTGCTGGAGCAATCGAAACGGTTATTATGAAAAATCGTTAATAAAAAAGCCATAAAGCAAATGTAATCTCATTTGTTTATGGCTATTTTTTTATTTTATAAAGGCAAGAATGGTTTTTGCCAGTTCATCTGGTTTATCTACTAGAGGAGAATGCCCACATTCATCCCACTTTAAATAAGTCGATTGTTTGATGGCAGCAACATTGTCTAACACCATATATTCTAACACAGTACGATCTAAGTTTCCCCAAATGTGTAACGTCTTTGCTTGAATGTTTTGAATGGTTCCATCTCCTTGACGATAGAAATTGGGTCGATCACTCATATTTAGCGAAGCTAAAGCATAATCAACATCAGCTAGATTGCGTTGTTTCATGGTTTCAGAAATACACAGCGCACTTGCTTCTGTGCTTGGCTTTTTATGTGAATAAATCGTTAAATCATAAATATAAGTTAAGAATGCAACATTTTTAGTTTGAATGGCATCAATGACGGGCTTTACTTGTAAGGGGTCATTGGCCATTTCTGATGCAGAAGCATAGATTTCCCCAACCAAAGGTTGCATGCTTGCACTTTTCTTAAAGATAGGATAGCCTTTGTGCGTGGTAGAAGCCAGTAAAATAAGTTTATCCACCAAATGAGGAAAATAGGCAGCAAATTCCATTGCTACTCCGCCTCCCAAAGACCAGCCAAGTACATTGGCTTTTTTGATGTTTAAGGCTTGGAAAGCATATTCTAAATCGATGGCAAGTGCTTTTAAACTTGATATTGGCTGATGGTAAGTAGAATCACCAAATCCACGCAAGTCAAAAGCATAGACATGAACATCATCAGGCAATCTTTCGATTAAAGGCATAAAATACACTGATGAAGATAAATTACCATGGACCAAAACCAAAATAGTATCTCCATGGCCTTTTTCCAAATAAGCCAAAGATTCTTGATTGTTTAATTTGATAAATTTTTTATCCATGTAAATCCTTTCTAAATGTTGAATACAACATCTAAAGTATTGATAAAACCAATGACCAAAGTAGTAAACAAAAGTGGTTTCTCATACATCGAAGCATGTCCAGCTTCAGGAATTTTAACCCACTGTGCCTGTTTGATTTGCCTGTATAATAATTCTTGATTATGCATTGGTGTTAAGTAATCTTGTTCAGCACTGACAATTAAAGTAGGTGCTACAATGTGCTGCAGCTGGTTCATTAAATCATGATGATCAGCACTTAACGTTAAGCGTTCCATGGCATCTAAAAATGCCGGATTGGAAAAGATTGGTTTTAAAGCTTGTTCGCGATTACGCATCCAAGATAAATGTTTTTCATAGAAATGAGGCGAATAAATAACCGGAATGGCAGTATAGTAATAATGCATTGCATCCCTTGTTTTTCCCGATGCCATCCACCCTTTGCCAATATCCGATAGCCAAGGCGATGTATAAGCGGTTGTATTAAACAATACCAAGCGATCAACCAACTCGGGATAATCACAAGCAAGTTGTAATGCCACTTCACCACCATAAGAAATGCCAACAATATTCACTTTATTTAGTTGCATGTGTTGAAACAAGGCAACGAGCATCTCTACTTGCAACTGTTGGGTATAGGTTTTCCCCACTAGTTTATCTGATTGCCCTTGATCTAAGAAATCAACACGAATGACTTTATGAAAAGCCAAAAGTGATGGCATAAATGGTTGCCAACTTTTGGTTGACATCATGATGCCATTTAAGATAACCAGAGGTTTTCCTTCACCTTCTACTTGATAGTAAACTTGGTACTCTTGAAATTTAAAATAACTCATGAATGTATCCAGCTTCTAATGCTTCTTTGGTCAACTGTTCTCTAAACATCGGATGAGCAATACTAATTAACAACTTCGCTCGTTCGCGAATATTGGTACCTCGCAATTGGACGATTCCATATTCGGTCACAACATAATCCACATCATTACGTGATAGCGAAACCGCTGCCCCAGGTTTTAAGGTCGAAACAATTTTAGATACTTCTTCTTTTATTCCTGTTACAGGATTTTTGACCATTGCGGTTGAATAAAGAGCAATAAAGGATCGTCCGTTTTTGCTGTTTTGGGCGCCAACGGCGGTATCACTTTGCCCACCTGTACCACTAAACTGACGAGTTCCAATCGATTCACTCGCACATTGTCCAGTTAAATCAACTTCGATGGTTGAATTAATTGAAACTTGATTATCGTTTAACCCAATAATATATGGATCATTGACATAAGCACCATTTAAAATCATGACACTTGGGTTATCATCAATGAAGTCGTAAAGTGCTTGATCACCTAGAGCAAAACAAGCAACGTGTTTTCCAGGATGTAATGTTTTCTTTTTACCAGTAATAACACCAGCTTTGATAAGATTTGCCATTTCACTCGTTAACATTTCGGTATGAATTCCCAAATCTTTTTTTCCATAAAGCGATTTTGCAACCGCATTGGGCATGCCACCAATTCCTAGTTGGATGGTATCACCATCAAAAATACGATCTGCGATTTGACGACCAATGATAAAATCCTTTTCATTTGGTTCTTCAATCGGAATCGTTGGTGCTGGATAATCTACAGAAACCAAGTAATCAGCATCACTGATATGAACTTCCATTTCGCCAAAAGTTCTTGGAAAATGCTTATTTACTTCAAAAATAACCAAATCTGCATGTTGCATCACTTCTTTTTCATAAACATTGGATAGAGACAATGATACAAATCCATGTTTATCTGGAAGAGAGGTTGCCATAACAAAAATATTTGGTTTCACATGATGCAATCTTTTTTTGCCAGCAAAATGTAAATTATTAGGAATAAAAGAAATATTCCCATGTTCATGCGCTTTTCTTAATACATTGGTATAAAACCAACCATCCAGTTTAAAATTGTTGCGCCACTTCCCATCAATGAAGAATTCTCCATAAGCGAAAGGAAGACAATTGGTAACTGTCACATTCGTGACTCGTTCTCCTGCTAGATGTAAGTTTGCCATAAAGGCTTGAGGTTCAGCCGCAGCCATCCCCACGATAATTTGATCATTGCTTTTCACAAGATCTATCATTTCTTTTACTGAAATATATTTGGCTTCTTTCACAGTTTTCCCTCTTTCTTAACAGACAATTGGGAGAGATGAATATCTCCCCCAATCATGAATTCATCTAATTAGTTTTTAGCTTCAATTTCTGATAAAATTTCAATTTCACGAACTTTAGCAAATGCTTCAGCTAAGAAATCTGTTTCTACAACATCCGTTGTTGCTGGGTTATCGCCTAAAGTATAAGAATACTTCAAC
>CAZYFI010000050.1:0-332 GCA_964646985.1 uncultured Bacteroidales bacterium | reverse complement strand
CAATGATAATGCATCAATACCCCAACGTTTTCCATCAGAGAAATCAAGTGTTCCACCCATTGGAATTTGGATTGGTGCACCTTCCATTGCTTCAATGTAGTTTTTCCAAGTCAATTCTAATTGGCTTTCTTCAACGCGTTTTAGTCCTTCTACAAAAATAGTTGCAGCAATGTATCCAGCAATTGCAAATGAGTTCAAAGCATAGTCTGTTTTTGTTGCAGCATCTAAATCAGAAGCCATAATGGTTGTAACATATTGTGTGTAAGCTGCATAACCAGCAACAGAGAATACGTCAACCCAAGCATTGGTATAAATAGGACGTTCTAAACTAG
>CAZYFI010000049.1:0-9948 GCA_964646985.1 uncultured Bacteroidales bacterium | reverse complement strand
GTGCAGCAAATTCAATGTCATGACTGACGATGATAATCGTTTTTCCCAGTGACTGTAAATAAAGTAAAATTGATTTTAATTTCATTTTTAACGTTGCATCTAAACTTTTAGAAGGCTCATCAAGTAATATAATATCGGGATTAATCAAAAGGATTTTACTTAGTGCCACTTTTTGTTGTTCCCCACCGCTCAAATCATAAGGATGATGGTTTAATAAATCTTGTAAAGAAAAATCAACAATGACTCGATTGATTCTTGTTTTCCATTCTTCTTGGGAAAGCCGCAAATGTTGATTCATTTCTTCTAATTCCTTTAAAACGGTTTCTTCTAAAAATAAATCTTGTGGGTTCTGTGGCAAAAAAGCAATATTTAGTGATTTTCTGTCATGAACAAAATGTAGTTTCCCAAAATTTGGTCGATAGATATTGGCAATCAATTTAAGAAGTGTTGATTTTCCACTTCCATTACCACCAACCACTGACAAAATCTCACCTTGAAAAACATGTAAATTGAGCCCACGTAAAACATCATTCTCTTGTTTTTGATATCGAAACCACAAATCATGCACAGAAAACATCAATTCTTTATTTTCTTTATTTGAGTGGTTCTTATTTAAGCTTTTTACATCGTTTTTAAAGTGCTTTTCTAACCATCTTTTTCCTTCTTTTACTGTTAAAGGACATTCATCGCGAAATTCAAATTCTTGATATATTTTGACTGAAGTTGGTAAATCAATCAACAAAGACACTTCACCATTATTTTTTATCATTTCTTTAGGTTGATCATTGGCGACGATTTTTCCTTCATTTAAAATAATAGCACGATCAACCAAAGACCATAACTCTTCTAAATGATGTTCCACAATGATGATGGTCAAACCAAACTCATCATTTAATTTTTTCAGCGTTTGTAAAAACTCAGAAGCCGCAATTGGATCAAGTTGACTCGTAGGTTCATCAAGCAACAATATTTTAGGTTCCATCACCATTACACTAGCTAAATTGAGCAGTTGCTTTTGTCCACCTGATAAATCATTCGTCTTTTTTCGATACCAATTTGTTATTCCGAAGAAACTTGCCATTTCTCCTATTCTTAATCGAATCACCTCTGGATCATATCCTAAGTTCTCTAACCCAAAAGCTAGTTCTTGATAAACATAATCAGAGACGATTTGTCGATCTGCATTTTGAAACACATATCCGATGTCAGAGATTCGCTTTTTCTTAGTTAAAAGATTAAGTGCGAAATTCTCATACAAAATTTCACCTTCTATTTGTCCGTGCGGAGCCAACTCACTTTTGATTAGTTTCAACAAGGTAGTCTTACCACTTCCTGTTGAGCCACCTAATAATACAAATTCACCAGCATTGACCGAAAAAGAAATGTTTTGGAGTGATGGCAACTGGGAATTTGCATAGGTAAATGTTAAATTTTTAATTTCCAGTAGCGCCATTTGATTGCCTCCATTCCTTCAATGATTAATGGTATGATACCAAGGAACAAGATTGAAAAATACCCTATCACTTCATATGTTCCAAAAGTAATGACTCCTAAATTAGGGTAGAATTTAAATGAGTAGATATTTAAAAATTCACCCGTTGCGATTAAGAAAAAGAATAATAAAATAAGCATCAAATAAATACAATCATCTATCCTAAATTTAAAAACCGAGAAATTGGTTTTGTTTTTTAAACCATAGCCACGTGATTGCATTGCATCAGCCGTATCAATTGCATGTTCTAGCGACCAAGTAATTAAGGAAGAAACCATACGTAATCGAAATCGGACTTTTGTTATAAAAGTACTTTTCATATAAATTCCAAGCCCAAGTTGTGCTTCTTCAACTTTTTTTGCTTGCATAATCATGTTGGGAATAAACCGAAATCCCATCGTTAACACAAGAGTGATTGTAGGAGCAGTTTTCCCAAATAAATAATACATTTTTTCAGTTGTCATGATTTCATTAAAGGCCATAAACCAATATATAATGGCAGCAATCATGATTCCAATCGTTAAACCATTAAACAAACTTTCTTTTGTAAATGGAAAACGTCCAACATAAAATAAAATGGTCTCACCACTTTGATTAAATAAGGGGTTGGTAATGGTGATGATTGCTAACATGAAGAGCAAGATGAAAAATCCCAACCAAAAAGACTTTTTCTTTTGAAAGAGTAAATTTGTAAAAAAAGAACATACAAAAGAAATAGCTAATAAAAGAGGGTTTGATGTGAGCATTGTTAAAAATAAAATGCTGAAAAAGAAAATGATAGTTGTAATCGGGTGCAGTCTTTTAAAAGCCATACTTTCCTCCATAAAAAAATGCCACATGAAGTGGCAAAAAACGAAACTGGTTTACTAATCGTCATTTCCCACCGAAATGTTTTAATTTAATTCATCGGCAGGTCTCCTGACTTAGATGAGTAACACAAACTTTACCTTCCCAGTTTCCCAGTGGCATTTTAAAGTTTATTCATCTTTACAGTAGCGGGGGCTGTTACGGCTTAAACCGTATTCCCTTTTAATGCTTATAAAAGCAACCAATAAATGATTTTATATATTAATTTTTTTTGAATCCGATTTTCACAAAATCGATATAATTGTTATAGTCATGCTTAATTGATTCTTTATCAGCACGTTTGGTTAAGAAAATTTCTAAACAATTCCTACCGATCATTTTTAAAATATTGAGCAATTTTGGAAAATGTTGTGATTTCTGAACATCAACAGGAAAATAAGTTTGATCAATATCAACATCTGGTTCCACGATTTGAGGAATCAACGAGTCATATAGCGAGTTTTCATTAAATACTGTTGTCATCACATTTAAACGAAATTGACGATTTTCAGCAATCGTTAATTTATCAATGGTATGGGAAAATTTAATTTTTAAAGCTTCATAAACATCATTGTCAGTTTGCTCTAAATAGTGAGCAAACTTGCGTTTATCAATTCCATACATATAATGAAGCAAATAAATAAACAAATCTTCAACATTTTCAAAATATTGATAAAAACTACCACGGGGAATATCCGCATCTTTCACAATGTTAGCAATGATAGAACGTTCTAATGGCACACGCGAAAATTCTTTTTTTGCAGCTTTTAAAATTCGAATGCGTTTTTCTTTCGGCAAGCTTAAAAATGTTTTAGTTGGCATTTTTACCTCCTTACTAGTTATTACTGATTGATAATTGATTGTAACACGAATACTTCAAAAAGTCAATCAATGAAAACAAGGATAAAAAGAATAAAATTATTTTGTATTTAATAATATTTCATTATATTTTTGCTTAGCATCTTAGAAACGCCAAACGAATAAATGTGCATCATTTTACCATTCATCTTCCCTAAAACGCCTTTTTCATGCCTTTTTCATAAAAAAACACCAAAATTTGGTGTTTTTTAGGTAAATATTTAAAATTTGCTGTTTTTTTATATTTTTAGATCTCCGAGTTTGATTATCCCTGTTCTTCTAAAAATAATGTCAATTCCCCAAACAAGAGCTATCGGTAAAGCTATTTGCAGTACAAATATGCTTAGCCAAAACAATAATGAGTTTCCCATTGCACTATATGTCGCAAGTTGACCTACAAGGCCTGAAGTTCCCATTCCACTTCCATAAAAATCTGTTTGTGTATGAAATACAAGTGTTGATAGAGGACCTAGGATGGCACTTACGATTATCGTTGGAAGCCAAATGATTGGTTTTTTTAAGATATTTTTAAATTGCAACATAGAAGTTCCTATCCCCACAGAAATGATAGTCCCTAGATTATTATCTTTTCTCGACATGACAGCAAAGCCCAACATTTGCACACAACAACCAACAACAGCTGCTCCACCCGCCAAACCACCAAGAGTAATGGAAACGGCAATTGCCGCCGAAGAAATCGGAGCAGTCAATATCATTCCCATGACAACAGCAATAATAATCCCCATAATAAAAGGTTTTTCTGTTGTTGCCCATTGAATAAACTGACCAATAGAACTCATCATCGCTCCAATTGGTTTATGAATGAGTAAATACAATCCGTAAGCAATCAATGCGGAAAACAAAGGAACGAGAATAATGTCAATTGGTGTTTTTTTGCGAAGAACCAAATTCATCATTTCTATTGCGCCAACAACACATAAGTACTCTACAAAAGGGTCACCCGGTCTTCCAAAAGTAAGGGTCGATGCAATTCCGCCAGCAGCTCCAGCAGCTATTAGTTTTAATCCATCTAGTTTTAAGCTCCAAGCAACACCAACACCAATCCCAACACCTGTCATGGTTTTCAATAAATCTGCCAAATGAATCAATGGTTGAAATCCAACCAAATTGCCAATGGTCCCGATAATGGTCCCAATGATGAGGGTAGAAAACAATCCATAAGCCATCCCATTTAATGTTTTCACAAGATAATCTAGAAATTTTTTCAAAGCAACTTTTGTTTTATCATTTATTTTCATATTCATTCCTCTTTAAAGCGTGATTATTTTATCACAATCATGACGAAAAAACAAAATAATTTATTTTCTTATAATACAATCCAACCAACCAAATATAAAAAGCCAAATAAAAGGATTTGGTGAGCAAAATATAACCAAAGAGCATTGCGACCAAAGAAAATTGAGCGGCTTAATATTTCGTTCTTTTTGAAACAAACTTTGTTTATTCGCATATACGATTTGACCAACAAAAATACCGATGATATATATTCCCATATACGGTATCAGGGGATAATAATCTCCAGAGCTAAAATTGTAACCATAAATGTTAAAAGGAACAAGTAAATAATATTCATTCAATTTCGAAACAAAACTTGATGTGAAATTGATAACATCTACTTCCATTAACATTCCAAAGACTGTAATCACGATTCCCAAACTGAGCATCACATAACGATTCAGTTTTAATAATAGTGGGGTTAACAATATCGCTACAGCCAAACAATGCAATATTCCAAAATAGACTGTAACCCCTGATATTTTCAGGGTATTTTCTACCAACGCAGTGATTAATGTTAATGCCAAAGAAACGATTAAAAGCTTCAATCCACGAACAACATTATTTTTCGAAAGATTTGCGGAAACACCAGCAATAAATAGAAAGACACCAGATACCAATAGCACTCTTAAAAACAAAGCAATGTCTAAATCACGATAATCAGAACATAACTTACATAACCGATATAGCCAATGATCAGTCGGTCCATCAAACCAAATAAATTTAAAAACTCTTCCTAAATCGTATGTCAAGTGATCAAACACCATTAAAAAAAAGCCCATCCTCTTAAGGCATCTAGTTCCCAAATTCGCCTCTTTTTCATCTTCTTCTCCTATAAATTTATCGTAAGTTATTATAGCATATTTTTATGGCAATAACAATGACTCCAAAAATGATAAAAGCCGAGAAATCTCGGCTTTGAAATGTGATTGTTTTCTTTATTATTTCGCTTTTTTTAGACTAATTAATTTGTCTACGCCTACAAACAGTAAATTAAGCATAATTCCTACTAGGGCTGCTGTAGCAATCGCTGGAGCTTTCATTCCAAAAATAGGAATCATTCCACCAGCAAAAGCAAATGATCCACCGATACCAATGATAAGAATAGCAGAAATAATTGCCAAACTTTTCGCATCAAACAAGTCTACTTTTTTATCGATCATAATGGCGATTCCTTGTGCGCCAATAACACCAAACAAGTAAATAGAGATTCCCCCAATAACCGCACTAGGTATAGAATAAACAGCTGCTGAAAGTGGAGTTAAGAAAGAAATGACCATAGTAATGATTGCTGCTGCCATTAGTACTTTCACGGAAAAGTTTTTCGTAATCGACATCGTACTAATATTTTCACCATAATTTGTTCCTGCAGGGCCACCGATAGCACCACTAACCATATCACCAATACCGTCACCAATCAAGTTCCAGCCAAGCAAATCAGCAATTTTATATGACTTTTCGCCTTTCTTTTCTAAAGATAGGTTATTTACATAAATATCTAATTGGTGTAAATGGGCTGTTGATTCAGGAATGGTAGCAATCGCAATTGGCATAATGGCTACCACTGCTGCCCAAGATGGAATTGGAAGTGTCAAATGTGGTACTGTTACAATGGCTTGTCCAGCCAAAGTGTCAAAGTTTACAAAATGATTCCCAGAAATAAGACCTATGATTAATGCAATAACATAACCACTTAATAATCCTAGTAAAATTGGAATTTGACCCCAAGTACCTCTTTTGAAGTATACAGAGAATAAAATTGTTGCCAGTAATGTAACCAAAGCTATCACCCAACTCAATTGCAATGTTGATCCAGCCAATTGTGTTCCATCTGAAGCATTTGTTACATTTCCTAACGCAGCTCCTGCCAAAGACAAACCAATAATAATCGCTACAGGTCCAGTGACTGTTGGTGGTAATACTTTTTCAATGGTCTTCATTGAAAAGCGGCTTACAATTAAACCAGCTGCAATAGAAACAAGACCTGACATGATAATACCAAACTGAGCTTGACCAATTAAAGTATCTGAAGCAACTCCATTCACCCAAGCTTCACTCGTTGTGATTGAGCAAATTGCGGCAATATAACTAAAACTTGATCCATAATATAGAGGTATTTTCCTTTTTGTGATTAAGATAAAGCATAATGTTGCAAGCCCACTTGCAAAGATGGTTGTAGATACATGAAATCCCGTTAAGATTGCCACAAGAACAGTTGCTGGGAACATAACGATGATTTGTTGAAAAGCGAATAACACCAACTTAAAAAAAGTGGGATTTTCATCAGGTAGGTAACCAATAATTTTTGTTTGTTTTTCCATGTCTTACTCCTTCTTTCTCTTCTTTTTGAAAAAAGACGAATCATAAAATGATTTCGTCTTAATTTTTTTAAATAGCCCCAATGACAGTTAAAGCGTTAAATACGAAATAAATAACAAATAACCCGGAACTAACCCAAATAATTGGATGTATTTCTTTTGCTTCTTTTTTACACAACTTCACAATAATGTAGAAAATAAAGCCAAAAGCGATACCAATAGAAATATTATATGCCAAAGCCATTAAAACACCAGCAAAGAAAGCTGGGATTGCTTCAGCTAAATCGCTCCAATTGATGTCTTTGAAGCTGGCAATCATCATAACACCCACAATGACCAAAGCTGGTGCAGTAGCTGCGCCTGGGATTATGCCAACGATTGGAGAAATAACAATACAAAGTAAGAATAATAAAGCTGTGAATACGCTTGTTAAGCCAGTTTTTCCACCTGCTTCAATTCCGGCAGCACTTTCAATATAAGTTGTTGTATTGGAAGTGCCTAATAAAGCTCCAACAGAGGTTGCAATGGAATCAGCAAATAAGGCTTTTTCCATCTTTGTTGCAAAGCCTTTTCCGTTTTCAACTGATAATAAATCTTCATCAGTAAAAATTCCTGTTCTACGACCTGTTCCAATAAATGTACCAATCGTATCAAATGTATCTGTTAAACTAAATGCAAAGATTGCCAATAAAGCCATTGGCCAACGACTTACATCACCAATTAATTTTCCTAACCCTTGTGGTCCGAATGCTGCTAAGAATGTTTCACCCAAATCTTTAAAAGGTGCGGCAATATTGAAATCAATATTTTTTAAATTTGTTAATCCCATTGGGATACCAATTAATGCAGTAACAACGATGCCAATTAAAATAGCTCCTTTTACTTTTAATAAAAGCAATACTACCATAAGAATGATACCAATCAATCCTAAAATTGGAACCAATGTGTTAAAATCTGTCAATGCTGGCACAACACTAGAATCAATAAAAGCTGTACCAAATGATTCAGTCCAATGACCAGGATCAGCAGTAAATTTTAATAAGCCTGCATTTTTAAAACCGATATAAGCAATAAAAATACCAATTCCACCACCAATAGCATTTTGGAGGCTTTTTGGAATAGCACGGATAATGGACTTTCTAATTTTAGTCACAGTAATCACTACATTAATTAATCCACAAATGAATACCAATAGTAACGCTTCTTGCCAAGTAAACTTTAATCCCATACAAACTGTATAAGTGAAGAAAGCATTTAACCCCATACCTGGTGCCAAAGCATAAGGGACATTAGCAAATAATCCCATTACTAAAGTTCCAATGACTGTTGCGAAAATTGTCGCTAAGAAAACTCCGCCAATTGGCATTCCTGTTTGCTCAAGCATGGCAGGATTTACAAAGATAATGTACACCATGGCAAAGAAAGTAGTTGCACCGGCAACAAGTTCTTTACTCCAAGTTGTCCCATTCTCTTTCAACTTGAAAAAATTGTCCAATTTGTTCATCTAATCCTTGATGACCTTTCTTTTTTATTTAGCTTTGAGCGCAAAAGAAAAAGCAAGTATATTACTATACTCGCCAATAAATTCACATACTAAAAAAATGGGTGAATTAACCAATAGTCAAGCAATTTAAGGTCGCTTGGTAGAAACTCTGGAACCATATTATCCATATTATATTGGCGAATGCTATTAAATTCACGGTCACAAAACCATGCCTAAATGATACTATAAAATAAACAATAAAGCAAGCCCTAAGTAAAGGTTTTCATGTTTTTTTATCAATTTAAACAACACTTTACTAATAAGTGTTTAGGACTTCTTCTTTTTTTAGCACTCTCAAAGCACCAAAAGCGAGTGCAAACATTTCATCTTCGCCAGGGTATACTTTTATCGGTTCAAAGTTATGCAAATTGTCCAATAACATGTTTAATAAGATTTTGTTGTAGGCAAGGCCCCCAGTAAGGATGATGGCTTCTACTTTTCCTTTTGCAGCAAAATAAAGCGATCCTATTTGTTTACAAATTTGGTAAGCCATTGCCGAAAAATAAAACTCGGCATCAAAATCTTTATTTTCAATCCGTTTTTGAATTTCTAACCCACTACTTGTTCCCAAATAAGACACCAATCCACCTTGGGAAACGAATCTTCGTTTCAGTTCTTCTTTTTCGAATTTCCCAGAATAACACATGTCAACAACACTAAATAAAGGAAGTGTTCCTGAACGTTCAGGACTAAATGGGCCTTCTCCCCCTAAAGCATTATTCACATCAACCACTTTTCCCAAATGGTGCCAAGCAACACTGATGCCTCCACCTAAGTGGGCGATAATCAAATCAAGGTCTTCATAACGTTTATTGGAATCATAAGCAAATCGTTTTGCTACTGCTTTATGATTTAAAGCATGAAAAACACTAATTCGTTCTATCTCTTTTAGTCCACTGACTCTTGCAATTGGCATTAATTCATCAACAACGACTGGATCAACAATAAATGCAGGTTTATTCAGTGGTTTAGCCAATTCAGAAGCCAATATCGCGCCCAAATTAGAAGCATGGCTTCCATATTTCGCAATCCTCAATTCATCTATCATGGTTTGATTGATTGCATATGTTCCACTTGCGACAGGGCGAATCAATCCACCTCTTCCCACAAAAACATCAATTTGACTAACATCGATATTCAAATCTTGTAAAAAAAGTTCAACAACTTTTTTGCGAAAATCTTTTTGCTGAAAGATGGTTTTATATTGTCCTAAAACATCAACATCATGACGGTATGTTTTCTCAGCAAATAAAACTTCATCATGAAAAACAGCAATTTTAGTTGATGTAGAACCAGGATTAATGACTAATATTTGATAAGCCATGTTGATACACCGCAGCCAAAGCAATAGAATACAGTTTTGATTTAGATGAGTCGGCTCTACTGGTTAACACAATCGCACAACTTGCCCCTAATACAATTCCTGCAGACTCAGCTTTTCCTAAAAAAACCGAAGTTTTGTAAAAGACATTCCCTGAATCAATTCCAGGAAATAATAATATATCTGCATTTCCTGCAACTTCACTTTCAATGTTTTTGTGATGAACTGCTTCCATGGATACCAAATTATCAATAGCAAATGGGCCATCAACCAT